>NZ_JBMYBT010000073.1:0-43987 GCF_053993635.1 Desulfothermus sp.
ATTGGATCTTTTCTCAGCAGAGGAGGTTGGATTAGGCCTTGGCAGAGGAACAAAGGTGTTTTTGTTTCCAAATATTGGAAGTTATTTTGGAGGAGACCTTTTAGCTGGTCTTATTGAATGTCAGATGCATAAAAATGAGGAGATAGCTCTTTTTGTAGATGTTGGCACCAATGCTGAGGTGGTTTTAGGAAATTCCCAGTGGCTTGTTGCGTGTGCTGGCGCTGCAGGACCAGCCTTAGAAGGAGGTGTTAGCAAGATAGGAAAACAGGCAGCACCTGGGGTGATTGATAAGGTAAAATATGATCCTATTAAGAAAAAATTTGAATATACCACTATTGAAAATAGGCCTCCTATTGGGATTTGTGGCTCTGGAATGATAGATCTGGCTGCTGAGCTCTTTGTAAATGGTCTTTTAGATATCAGGGGAAAATTTGTAAGGGATAGAGAGAAAAGCCTGTTTGTTGAAAAAGATGAGATACTCTATCTCAAGTTAGTAGATAAAAATGAATCTGGCACAGGAGAAGATTTGCTCATATCCCAGCCTGAGATAGATAGTTTAATAAGGTCAAAGGCTGCTATGTACACAATTTTAGAGACCCTGGCAGAGACCGTGGGGATTTCCCTATCTCAAATATCTAAATTCTATGTAGGTGGCACCTTTGGGAATTTTATTAATCCAAAATCAGCTATTACCATTGGTATGCTTCCTGATCTGCCATTAGAGAGATTTGTACCCCTTGGAAATACGTCTCTTAAGGGTGCAAAAAAATTATTAATGGAGCCTGACTGTTTTGATGAACTTTTTATGTTAGAAGAAAAAATCACTTATATTGAGCTCAATGTAAATCAGGAATTTATGAATAAATTTAGTGGAGCAAAATTTTTGCCCCATACAGATTTAACAAAATTTCCATCAGTGAAGTTAAGCAATAAAATATAAAAAATTTCTTTTTAAAAAGGGTATTTCCCTTGTTACAACGAAAAAGGGGGTATATATGCCTAAGGTAAAATTTCTTCCTCACGGGAGGGAAGTAGAGGTAGATGTAGGCACGCCTGTTATCAGGGCAGCACTACTTGCAGGGGTGCACATAAATGCATCTTGTGGTGGTAATGGGGTTTGTGGAAAATGCAGGGTCAAAATTGAAAAAGGGAGTGTTAAGGGTGGAATTAGTGAAAAGTTGAGTAAGGAAGATATAGAGGAAGGGTATAGACTTGCTTGTTTATCAGAGGTTTTAGAAGATTTAGAGATCCGGGTTCCAATTGAGTCAGAGATAGATGAGAGTGTCTTAAATATCCAGGCAGCCCCTAGAAAAAGGGCAGCAATAAAGCAGCTTGACTTGATTGATTTTAAAGAAAAGGGCATGTTTTTGCCTCCTGTTGAAAAGCGATATTTAGAACTCCCTCCGCCAACCCATGAAGACAATTCTGCAGATGTAACAAGGCTTGTGAATTTTTTAAAACTTAAGCACAACGAACATAGACTTGAAGTTGATTTTTCTGTTATCAAAAAGATAGCCAGGGTCCTGAGAGAGTCAGATTTTAAAGTGACTGCCACCCTTGCAAGGTCTGTTAGGGAGGATGGAAAGACCAGAATTTTGAATGTTCAGCCAGGGGATACCACTAATAGAAATTTTGCAATTGCAGTGGATATCGGGACTACCACTATTTATGGACAGGTGTTGGATTTAAATAGTGGAGATGTGCTTGCAGAATATGGGGATTTTAATGCTCAGATGAGTTATGGAGAAGATGTTATAAACAGGATTGTCTATGCAGAAAAAGGAAATGGTTTAGAAGAGTTAAATCAGGCAGTTTTAAGGACAATAAATAAGGTAATCGGGAAGATAATGAAAAAATCAGGGGTATCTCATGATGAGATATCAACTATAACCCTGGCTGGAAATACCACCATGACCCACCTTTTTTTAAAGCTAGATCCCAGGTATATTAGGCGGGCACCCTATGTACCCACATGTACCCTGTATCCACCTCTAAATGCCAGAGAACTTGGTTTAGAGGTTGGTGAACACGTAATTGCCCTTTTATTCCCTTCAGTATCCAGCTATGTAGGTGGGGATATAGTTGCTGGGATTATGGGGTCACTGGTTTATAAAGAACCTGAACTTACTCTGTATGTTGATATTGGAACAAATGCTGAGATTGTAATTGGTAATAAGGATTGGATGGCATGTGCTGCCTGTTCTGCAGGACCTGCCTTTGAAGGTGGAGGAATGAAATTTGGTGTTAGGGCAGAAAAAGGAGCCATTGAAGATTTTTCTATTGATCCAGTTACGTTAGAACCAATGGTCTTTACAATTGGCAATAAAAAGCCCATTGGGATATGTGGATCTGGCCTCATTACCACAGTTGCCACTTTGTTTGAAGTTGGGGTTATAGACAATAGGGGAAAATTCAATAGGGATTTGGATACACCAAGGATCAGGCAACAAGATGGTATCTGGGAATATGTGCTTTGTTGGGCTGATGAGAGTGGTATTGATAGGGATATTACCCTTCAGGAACCTGATATTGACAATCTAATACGTGCCAAAGGGGCAATTTATAGCGGTTGTATGACCTTACTCAAAGAAGTTGGCCTGTCAATCTCTGATTTAGATAGGATAATAATAGCTGGTGGATTTGGGAGCTACATTGATTTAGAAAAGGCCATTACCATAGGTCTGTTGCCTGAGATGGATACAAGTAAGATTACCTATCTTGGAAATGGTTCTTTGCTTGGGGCAAAGATGAGTTCTTTAAACAATCAAATCAGGAGGGATGTGGTAGAAGTCGTTAAAAAAATGACTAATTTTGAACTTTCAGAAACACCGTCTTATATGGATAATTACGTGGCATCTTTGTTTTTGCCACATACAGATCTACAGCTATTTCCAAAGGTTAGTGAAAGGATAAAGGAAACTAGGAAGATTCTTGGGCAAATAAGAAAAAAATAAAATTATTGTAAGTCTGCTCGGGTTATATATTGACAATTTAGAAAATTAAAGCTAATTCCATATCAAAAATTTGCAGATAAAAGTTTTTTTAATAAGTTAGAATTTTTTTATTAATATTTTTAAAATGGAAGGAGTGCTTATGGGCTTTGAGATCATTAAAGAAAACTATTCAGGAGCGATCAAGGAAGTCACCATTGGGACTGGTGACAAGGCCCTGAAATTGGGGGGACAGACATGTCTGCCCTTTTATACCTTTGAGGGAGACATGCCCAATAAACCCAAAATTGCCATGGAAGTTTGGGATATGGAACCCCCAGAGTGGCCTGATTCAGCAAAGGAACCATTTAAAGATTGTTTAAATGATCCAGCAAAGTGGGCCAAAAAGTGTGTGGAAGAGTATGGGGCAGATGCCATTGCCCTGCTGCTTAGATCCATTGATCCAAATGACAAAAATGCACCAGCTGAAGATGCAGTTGCAACTGTAAAAAGTGTATTAGACGCAGTTGATGTACCGGTAATTGTGTGGGGATGCGCAAATGTGGAAAAGGATGCTGAGGTCTTAAAGAAGATAGGTGAAGAGTGCGAGGGAAAGAATTTGGCATTAGGCCCAATTGAGGATGCAAATCACAAACAAATTGGTGCTGCTGTAATGGGTTTTAACCATACAGCTATTGCGTCCTCTCCAATTGATATTAATCTCGCCAAGCAGATTAATATTTTGCTGGAAAATTTGGGTTTGTCCCTTGATAAGGTAATTATTGATCCAACAACTGGTGGTCTGGGTTATGGTTTAGAGTATTCTTATTCAGTTATGGAAAGGATCATGCTTGCTGCCATGACCTTTGGTGATGATAAGTTACAAAATCCCATTATAAATAATCTTTCATTTGAAGTCTGGAAGTGTAAAGAGGCAAAAGATACAGTAGACACTGCCCCGCTTTTAGGAGATCCAGAGAGAAGGGGAATATTAATGGAGAGTGTGGCGGCAGTATGTTATTTGATTGCAGGATCCTCTCTTCTTATTTTACGTCACCCCGAAACAGTCAAATTGGTTAGAGCATATATTGATTTAATGATTGATGGCGGGATGGCGACTGAAATAGCACCAATAGAAAAGTTACTCCCAGGGGTAAGTGTTGATTATGCAGAGTATTCACCAGAGCCAAATCTAGAAATAGAAGGAGAGAAAAAAGCTGGAGCACCAGCAGCTAAGAAAGAGGCTGCACCACCTAAGAAAGAAGAAGCTGCCCCACCTAAGAAGGAGGAGAAAAAAGAGCCAGAGAAAGAGGTAGAAGAAAAGAAAGAAGAGAAGGCAGAAGAAAAGAAAGAAGAGGTCAAGAAAGAAGAAAAAGCTGTTGAACCAAAGGAAAAGGAACCTGGTGCAGCACCAGCAACTGGTGTAGCAGTTGATGAAGAAAAACTGGCTGAAATGATAAAACAAGGAGTACATGAGGTGTTAAAAGAGCTTAATATCATTAAACCAGAAGTAGATAAAGAGGCTGAAAAAGCAGAGAAATTAAAGAAGATAGAAGAAGAAAAGGCAAAGGCAGAAGAGGCCAAGAAAAAAGAAGAAGAGGAATATAAAAAGAAGATTGAACAGGATATTGAGGCAGTTAGAAAGAAATATGAAGAACTCAAAAAGGGACAAAAAGAGGAAGAAAAACAGGTATATCCAGAAAATGTACCCACAAGCGGCCCAGAAAGGCAACTTTATGAATTAAATTTAATTCACAAAAGGGCTGCATAAAATAAATAAAATAAAAAAAAGGAGAGTAATATGTCTAAATTAGTGGCATTTGCAGTTATACAGGGTGCATATAATATAGTATCAAAGGTAGAGGGACGTTATAAAAAAGTCCTTGAATCATACGAAGCATCCACAAAGGTTGGATTTCCAAATACAGCATATTATCTACCAGTAATTTATTCTTTGACAGGACATAAGGTTGAGAAATTGGAAGATATGAAAAAGCCTTTAGAATTTGCAAGGCAACTCCTTCCCCCTCATGTTAAGGGACACCATCATGTGCCTTATTTAGGTCCCTTACTAGATGCAGGTATGGCTGCAGTATTTGCATTTGAGATTGATGAAGCATTAAATTACCTGGAAAAACCAGATTTTTACTTACATTCTGAGGAAATAGACGAAGAAAATGGAAAGATATGGTTAGGTGCAGCTGACGATATTATCTTTAGAAAAAGGGGTGTTGAGTTTGTTGATGGTTCTGCACCTGGTTTTGCAGCAATAGTTGGTGCTGCTCCAGATCCAGAGACTGCCAAGATGATTGTTGAAGATTATCAGCAGAAAAACCTCTACATATTCTTGGCTGCAAATCAAAATGGTACCACAGTTGCTGAACAATTACTTGAGGCAGGGGTACAGATTGGATGGAATACACGTATTGTTCCATTTGGTCCTGAGATTTCAGCAGCAGTCTTTGCCCTTGGTTTTGCCAATAGGGTGGCAATGGCATTTGGTGGCGTTCAACCTGGTGATTATAAAAAAATCTTGCTCTATAATAAAAACCGTGTATTTGCATTTGTAAATGCCCTTGGTGATGTAAATGCAGAATGGGCTGCAGCAGCTGGTGGAGCAATCAACTGGGGATTTCCAACAATAGCTGATACAGATATACCTGAAGTGTTGCCTTATGGTGTATGTACCTATGAGCACGTGGTTGCCAATGTTCCTCATGACCAGATCGTCCAAAAATCTATTGAAGTCAGGGGACTTAAGGTCACGGTATCCAAGGTGGATATCCCATGCGCATTTGGTCCTGCCTATGAAGGTGAGAGGGTAAGAAAGGGAGACCTTTTCTGTCAGATGGGCGGTGGTAAGACCCAGTGTACTGAGCTTGTCCAGATGGCAAATATGAATGAGATTGAAGACGGTAAAGTAGAGGTTGTTGGTAAGGATATTCCAGATTTAAAAGAAGGGGACGTACTCCCTCTTGGAATTTATGTACAGGTTGCTGGTAGAGAATTTCAGGAAGACTTTGAACCTATTTTAGAAAGACAGATCCATCATCTGGTAAACTACATCCAGGGTGTAATGCATATAGGTCAAAGGGATATCTCCTGGGTAAGGGTATCAAAAGCAGCAGTTGAAAAAGGATTTACCTTAAAAGATATTGGTGTGGTCTTACATGCAAAATTCCATCAAGATTTTGGTAAGATTTTAGACAAGGTCCAGGTTACCTTATACACAAATAAGGAAGATGTGGATGAATTAACTGCTAAGGCCAGGGCGGTTTACAAATATCGTGATGAACGTGTTGAGAAGATGAGAGATGAAGACGTAGAAATTTTTTACTCCTGCACATTGTGTCAGTCCTTTGCTCCAAACCATGTATGTACAGTATCTCCAGAGAGGACAGGACTTTGTGGCGCTTATAACTGGATGGACTGTAAGGCATCTTATGAAATCAATCCAACTGGACCAAACCAGCCCATTGAAAAGGGTGAGTGTTTAGATCCATGGAAAGGTGAATGGAAGGGTGTTAATGAATTTGTCTATAAGGCATCAAAAGGTGGTATTTCCAGTTATACTTTTTACTCCATTTTAGACAGACCAATGACCACCTGTGGTTGTTGTGAGTGTATTGCAGCAGTCTTGCCACAGTGTAATGGTGTAATGACTGTGAACAGGGAATATCAAGGTCAAACTCCATGTGGTATGCCATTTACTACATTGGCAGGGACAGTTGGTGGTGGAGCCCAAACTCCAGGTTTTGTTGGACATTCCAAGTTTAATATTACCCAGAGAAAATTCCTGCGTGGTGATGGTCCAAAAGATAAACCAGACGGCGGACTTTTAAGGCTTGTATGGATGCCAAAGATGTTAAAGGAAGAGCTCAGAGAGAGGCTCATTAAAAGAGGAGAGGAGCTAGGTATTCCTGATTTAATAGATAGAATTGCAGATGAGACTGTTGGGACAACAGAAGAAGAGATCCTGCCATTCTTGAAAGAAAAGAAACATCCAGCTTTAGAGCTTGAGCCAATGGTTGCTGGCTAATGGGGGGTGGATAAAGGGGGCAAAATAGCCCCCTTGTTTATACCGAATAAAAAAGGGTTAACACCCTGATATAATATAATATTTGTAAGGAGAGTAAAATGGGTCTAACAGGAATTCAAATATTTAAGCTTCTTCCACAGACGAATTGTAAGGAATGTGGGTGTGCTACATGTCTTGCCTTTGCCATGAATCTGGCAGCTGGTAAGGCTGAGTTGGATCAGTGTCCATATGTATCTGATGAGGCCAGGGAAAAATTAGCTGAAGCATCAGCACCTCCAGTACGTCCCGTAATGCTAGGTAAAGGTGTGAGGGAGGTAAAAATTGGAGGTGAAACTGTTGAATATAGACATGAAAAGACATTTGTAGGGCCAACTGCAATAGCAGCTCTGGTAAATTCTGATATTGCAGAGGATGAGCTTAAAAATAAGTTAAAGGTGTGGAATGCCTTTCAATATGAAAGGGTAGGTCTTAATTTGCGTCCTGAGTTGATTGCATTAAAGGACGTAAATGGAAACAAAGATGAATTCGCTGCAAAAGCCAAGCTAATCGCAGAGACCTCAGAATTTAACTTGATATTGATGTCTGAAAACAAAGAAGTTATGGAAGCTGCGTTAGAGGTTACAAAGTTTAAAAGACCTCTTATTTATGCAGCAACAAAGGATAATGTAGAAGATTATGGTAATTTGGCAAAGGAAAATAATGTACCCCTTGCTGTGAAGGGAGATTCTGTTGAAGATTTGATTTCTTTAACAGAAAAGTTGACAGAAATGGGGCTTAAGGATATAGTAATTGATTCGGGCACGAGAGAGCCAAAGCAGGCATTTATAGATCAGATTGCAATTAGGCGTGCAGCAGTAAGACAAAAAAATAGGGCACTTGGATACCCAACCATCACATTTCCATGTGAAATGGCCTCAAACTTAGATGTAGAGACTATTATAGCAGCTACATTTATAGCCAAATACGGGGGTATTGTGGTACTTTCAGATTTTCAACCAGAATCCTTATTCCCATTACTCTTGGAGCGTTTAAACATCTTTACAGATCCACAGAGACCAATGACAGTTACACAGGGTATTTATGAAATTGGTAAGCCAGATGAGAATTCCCCAGTACTTGTTACCTCTAACTTTGCCCTTACTTACTTTATTGTATCTGGTGAAGTTGAGGCGTCAAAGGTACCAAGCTGGTTGCTTATCAAAGATACAGAAGGTCTATCAGTGCTTACTGCTTGGGCTGCGGGTAAATTTTCTGGTGATGATGTGGGAATATTTGTAAAGAAATCTGGAATTGAAGAAAAGGTAAAGCATAAGGAACTAATTATTCCTGGTTATGCAGCTGCAATAGTCGGTGAATTAGAGGAAGAGCTGCCTGATTGGAAGATAATAGTTGGACCAAGAGAGGCCGCACATCTGCCAGCATTTTTAAAAGCAAGGCAGTAAGTTGGTATGATTTGAGGGCAACCAAATTAAAAGGTTGCCCTTTTTTGTAACAGAATAAATAGGTAAAGGGGTTTTGATATGACAATGTTACTTTTTGGGGAGAGTTTAAATGTAATGGTAAAAAGGATAGGCAGGGCTTTTAAAGAAAGGGATAAAAAACCCATCCAGGAAGAAGCCCTTTTTCAAAAAGAAAAGGGCATGGACTATATTGATTTGAATATTGGCCCTGCAAAAAAGGATGGGCCAGATCTTATGCAGTGGGTTGTTGAGACAGTTCAAGAAGTTGTAGATTTGCCTCTTCTTTTAGATACTACAAATGTTGATGCAATCGAGGCTGGCCTAAAGGTTTGTGACAAGCCACCAATTATTAATTCAATTATGTGCAGACCAGAAAGATATGAAAAGATGTTACCCCTGGCTGCTGAACATAATGCAGATTTTGTGGCCCTTATGTGGGGACCTGAAGGACTTCCAAGGGATGAACATGAAAGGGTAGCCCTTTGTGTTGAGCTTTTAACAGCAGCAAATGCAGCTGGCATCCCCAATGAAAAGATCTGGGTTGACGGAGTTGTAACCCCTGTAAATGTTCAACAAGACCATGCTCTTAAGCTCCTTAAATTTTATGAGATGTTGTATGGCGAGGTCGCTGAGATGTTTCCAGGAGTGAGGTCCACTTGTGGTCTTTCCAATGTATCCAATGGTGCCCCAGACCACTTACGTCCAATCTTGAATCAGACCTATGCTGTAATGCTCATGAAAAACGGAATGCAGTCAATTATTACTGACCCAAAAGACGATATATTAAATGCCATAGCCAAGGGTGAACGCCAGGATATAGTAGATGTTATCTATCAGACAATGGATGGAAATGAGCCTAAATTAGATGATCTTCCAAAAGAGCTTCAGGACTATGTAAAGACCACAAATGTCCTCCTTGGAAAGACTTTATACTCTGATTCCTGGTTAGAACTATAGATTTGTTTTTTAACTTTACAAAAGAAATTAAAACCCTGTCCTTAATTTCCATTAAGGATAGGGTTTTTTTATAACTAGATTTTCTGAAGATTTTTTAATAATATCCGGTTAGGAAGAAAAATATTTGAACTATTGTCAATAACAGGTTAAAATTTTGAGAATTTTTGGGAGTGATTTTTATGCTTGTTTATGAACTTATTGAAAACATAAAGAAGTTGCCAAAAAATGATTTAAAAATTTTTTTAGAATGGATAGAAAATTTTGAACAAGAGTTTTGGGATGAAGAATTTGAGGGAGATGTAAAACTAGGAAAATTGGATAAATTAGCTGAACAAGCCATTGGAGACTTCCGAGCTGGTAAATGTATGAAACTCTAAACCACTATGCAAACCCTACTTTTTGGGAGAACTTTAAAGAATTACCTGAAAATGTAAAAAAATTGGCAAACAGAAATTTTGAACTTTTAAAGAAAAATCCTTATCATCCCTCATTACATTTAAAGAAGGTTGGTAGATATTGGTCAGTCAGAGTGGGTAAAAAATATAGAGCTATTGGAATAGAAATTAAGGAAGGGATTATCTGGTTTTGGATTGGTAAGCACTCAGAATATGAAAAAATTGTCAACTCATAACAACCCACTTTAGCATGCATGTAATTGTTTAGTGTAGTTTTAGTTTTTATGAATTTTTTTTGGGAGGATAATTTTATGCCTAGAATAGATGATTATAAAATGGCCAGGGCAAAAGCCATTGAAGAGCTAAAAAATGAAAGTTTTAAATACCTGGCAAATAGAAGTGGATTTAATATATCTGACGAAAATAAAATGGAGATACCTTTTCTTGGGAATACATATGAACTTTTATATCCTGATTTTATATTCAAGAATAGAGAAGATGAAGATCGGGAAATTCCGTTACCTGAGCAGGTATTAATATTACATTATTTACAGGGGAAAAAGCCCCTTGATATTTACGATGAATGGATATCTTATAGGGAAATACCAGGCGCCAGTTTTTATTTTGGGCCATTTACTGCCAGGGCAATAACTCCAATGGTAAAGGTCTTTGGAAATAATTTAGAACTTTTTGAAAAAAGCTTTAATGTCTTAGGCGGAGAAAGGATAAATGAAGGAGATATTGGATTTCTGTATTACTTTTTTCCTTTTGTGCCTGTTAAATTGATCTTGTGGGAAGGAGATGAAGAATTCCCCCCATCTGGAAATATACTCTTTGATGCGAGTATATCAAATATCCTTTCTCCTGAAGATGTTGCCTGGCTATCTGGCATGATTGTGTATAAATTAATTGGTATATCGAGAAATCTTTAAAAAAGGAGGAAAAGTCCCTGATGGATGTAAAAAAGGTCTATTATATTGAAGGCGATGGAATAGGTCCTGAAATATTTAGGGCAGCTAAGATGGTAATTGATAGGGCGGTTGATGTAACCTTTGGGGGGACAAAAAAGATTGAGTGGATAGAATTACTTGCAGGTGAAAAGGCGTATAAAGAGACAGGTTCTTATCTGCCTGATGATACCTTAAAAACCCTTGGAGAAGATGCCAAAGTAGCCATAAAAGGTCCTTTAACCACCCCAGTAGGCACGGGTTTTAGGAGTCTAAATGTGACACTTAGACAGACATTTGATTTATATGCCTGTATTAGACCTGTTCGTTACTTTAAAGGACTCGAGACACCTGTAAAACATCCAGAGCTGGTAGATATGGTTATTTTTAGGGAAAATACAGAAGATGTGTATGCTGGGATTGAGTGGGAAGCCAAAAGCCATGAGGCAAAGAGATTAATTGAGTTTATGAAACATGAATTAGGAGTCGATGTTGACGGTAGTGCAGCAATAGGTATAAAGCCCATCACTGAAAAGGGGTCAAAGAGGCTTATTAGAAAGGCTATTAGATATGCTATAGAGAATAAGCGAAAAAGCGTTACCTTTATGCACAAGGGTAATATAATGAAATTTACAGAAGGGGCATTTTTTAAGTGGGGCTATGAGGTTATGGAAGAAGATGAGTTTAAAGGATTTTGTGTTAAAGAAGGTGATGAGGGTAATGCTGATGGCAAGGTTATAATAAAAGATAGGATAGCTGACAATATGTTTCAGCAGATTTTAACTCGTCCATCGGAATATGATATAATTGCTACAACTAATCTAAATGGAGACTACATATCAGATGCCCTGGCAGCTCAGGTAGGAGGACTTGGTTTGGCGCCTGGTGCAAATATTGGAGATGATCTGGCATTGTTTGAACCCACCCATGGTTCAGTCCCTAAAAGAGCTGGGACTGATACAGCCAATCCATGCAGTTTGATATTATCTGGTGGAATGATGTTAGAATACATGGGATGGAATGATGCTTCTTTTAAAATACAAAAAGCTATTGAAAGGGCTATTTCTAAAAAAGAAGTAACTCAGGATCTGGCAAGGCTTATGGATGGGGCAAAGGTGGTAGGATGTAAAAAGTTTGGGGAAATTATAGCAGAAAATATAGAGTAACAGTATGATGGCCTGGGTTTGTTATATACAAACTTAGGCCGTATAATTTTCATAATAATATTGTGGTTATATTACCTATGATGCCTATTCCCCTTGCTCTTATGGAGAGAAAGTACACCTTAGTTACCATAAATCCAGTTGAAGAACTGACTCAGTAAGGAGGTCAGTGGTGTGGATATAAAAGAGAGAATGAAATATAGTCAGTACGAAAACATAATTATAGGCTTTGTAGAAAAAGGAGGAGTTTTAATAACTTATTCTAGAGACAATAATCTTATCAAAATCCTTAATAGATTATTATACAAGCATCTAGGGGTAAAAAAGAATTGTTTAATATCGTGTTATTCAAAAAAAGAACTTGTTTCCAGAATTAATGCGGAACTTAAGGCAGAACATAGAGTGGTCTTATTTTTAGATAGGATTTTTGATGGGGCTCAAACTACAAATTTATTGAGTTTTGTAAAAGAGACCTATAAAGAAAAAGTGCTTATTATAATGTTGACCAATGAAGTGGAAAAAGAAGTTTTAATAAAATTTTACGAAATGGGGGTCAATAATTTTATAACAAGACCTTATAGCATGAATACCCTTATAGAAAAGATTGCCTTTACAGTGAAGCCACCAACTAAACTTGGGGAGATGATAGAAGAGGCAAAGAACTATTTAAGGAAAGGTAAATTAGAAGAAGCCTTAAATAAATGTGAAGAGATACTCAAGATAAAACCAAATAGTGCAGCGGCCTTGATGATCAAGGGGGATATTTACAAGAAAATGGGTGAAGTAGAAAAGGCCAAAGAGTGTTATTTAACAGCACATAATGATTGGAAACTTTATTTAGAACCTTTAAAGAGACTAGTTGAAATAAGTAAAGAGACAGGTGATAAAAAGTCCCTTTTAGACTATCTAAAAAAATTAGACAAACTTAGCCCCCTCAATGTGGAGAGAAAAGTGGAGATAGGAACTGTTTCTCTGGAATTAGGAGATAGGGAACAAGGAGAGAAATATTTAGATAGTGCCATAAAGCTTGCCACAAAACAACTAAAGGAAGAAATAGGAACTCTCGCCTTAAAAATCGCAGATACACTTATGAATATAGATTCATCTCTGGCAGAAAAATATTACCGAACGGCACTTGATGTTAAAAAGACCCTTGATGCTAGTGACATAGAGACTTTTAATAGGCTTGGAATTTGTCTCAGACAACAGAAAAAGCCAAAATTGGCAATAGAGGAGTACAAAAAGGCTTTAAAAATAGATCCCACTAATGAGAGGATTATGTATAATATGTCAATGGCATATTTAGAGGCAGGGGACGTGGAAAAGGCTAAAGGAATACTGAATGTGCTTCTTAGGAAAAATTCTGATTTTGGCGAGGACAATGAGGTGGTGCTATATAATATGGGCATGATTTTCTATAAGGCAAAAGAGATAGAGAAAGCTGTAGAATTTTTTAAAAAGTCCTTAAAAGCAAATCCAGATTACGAGTTACCGAAAAAAGTTTTAAATAAAATTTTGAACAAAAAATAATTTTAAGTTTAAGAATTTTTCTTTACTTTACTTCTAATCCAATTGAGGAGATATGGTTCTTTACCTTGTGAGCGGGGTCTGTAAAATTTTTTCTCCTTTATATCATCTGGTAAATATTGTTGTTTAATCCACGATCCTTTGTATGCATGGGGGTATTTATAGCCTTTGCCATATTCTAAATCTTTATCCAGTGGTGTTGATGGGTTCCTAAGATGCAGGGGGACATCCAATATCCCTTTTTCCTTTATTAAACTTTGAGCCTCTAAGTAGGCCCTATAAGATGAGTTACTCTTAGGCGCAAGTGCAAGATAAATAACAGTTTCAGACATGGGAATAAACCCTTCGGGCATGCCGATTAATTCCACTGCATGGTAACATGAAGTTGCCAAGGTAAGTGCATAAGGATCTGCAAGCCCAATATCTTCTGATGCAGAAATTATGAGTCTTCTACAAATAAATCTCGGGTCTTCTCCAGATTCAAGCATACAGGCAAGGTAATATACTGCTGCATCTGGATCGCTTCCCCTAATGGATTTTATAAGTGCAGAAGCCAGATGATAGTGTTGATCTCCCTGCCTGTCTCCCTGTATAACCCTTTTGGGAAGGACCTCTTCTATTTTATCAATTGCTAGATCAGATGGATCAATGTCTTTTACAAATTCCAGTATATTTAAAAGGCTCCTTGCATCTCCCATTGAGATATTAACCAGATACTCAATGAGATCTTCAGGGATTTCAATGGATAGTTCTTCTATTCCCTTCTTAGCAATTTTTTTTAAGTCCTCTTTTTTTAGGGGGTTTAGTTTTAGCACATGAAGCCTAGATAAGAGTTGTCTTGTCACTGAAAAGGAAGGATTTTCTGTGGTTGTTGCAAAGAGTCTAATTTTACCCTTTTCAAGTATAGGTAAAAATAGATCCTGCTGCGTCTTAGAAAACCTGTGGATTTCATCAAGTATGAGTATATCTGCATCTTGGATGCGGCCTTTTATTTCAGATACTCCTGTTTCTGGGGCGCTTAGGTGTACAACATTAGAAGAAAATCTTTTTGCAAGGATTGTAGCTAACGTGGTTTTTCCACAACCTGGTGGGCCAAAGAAAAGTATGTTGGGAGGAACACTTGCCTTAAGAAAGGTCTCTATGCTTTTTTTTATCTGTTCCTGTCCAATAAAGTCTTCCAATTTGCTGGGTCTAAGTCTCTCATACAGGGGAGGAGAATTTTCTTTCACTGCAATTTACTCCCATATTCCTGAAATAGTTCCATTACACTTTTTGCATTTGCCTTTGTATAGATTTAATATTTCACAACTAAATCCAATCCTTCTAATTAGAGGGGCTCCACATTCTGGACAATAGGTATTCTCTCTGTCATTGTGTGGGACATTACCAAGATATACATATTTTAACCCAATCTCTTTGCCAATTTCATATCCCATCTCCAGGGTAGATATAGGAGTGATGGTGGTGTCTAAGAGCTTATAATCAGGATGAAATCTAGATAAGTGCCAGGGCACTTCGTCTCCTAGCTCCTTGTATATGAATTTGGCAATGTTAGTTAACTCTTGTTTAGAATCATTTTTCCCTGGAATTATCAGGGTGGTAATTTCCACAAGCCAGCCATATTTTTTCATAAGAACGAGGTTTTTTAAAACAGGTTTTAATCTTCCATCACAAAGATTTTTGTAAAAATCATCAGAAAAAGACTTTAGATCTATATTTGCTCCATGGATTAGATCCTTTAATCTGTATATGGCCTTCTCGCTCATAAATCCATTGGAGACAATGACATTTTTTAGCCCGTTTTTAATTGCCTCTTTAGCAGTATCTTCGACTAATTCAAAGAATATTGTGGGCTCAGAATAGGTAAAAGATATAGATTTACAATTGTATGAGATTGCAGCACTCACTAACTTTCTTGCAGATACATTTTCTCCTTGAATTAATTGATTTAATTTAGGAGGTTGGGAAAGGGTGTAGTTTTGACAAAATACGCAGGAGAAATTACATCCCATTGTGCCAAGGGAAAAGGTCTTAGTTCCTGGGAGAAAGTGGTAAAGGGGCTTTTTTTCAATTGGGTCTATGTTTATCGCAGCTACTTTGTCGTACACCAAAGTATAGAGCTCTCCATCTCGATTTTCCCTTACTCCACATCTTCCCCGCTCACCTGGTTTTAATACACAAAAGTGGTTGCATAGCTCACACTGAACAACACCTTTTTTCCCTTGAATTTCCTTCCATAGTCTTGCTGGAGTCATATTCCCTCCTCATTTTAATCCATTGCTATTTTTTATCACCAGAGATATTTTTTCATACAGTATAGTTACAGTCAAGGTGCTTAAGCCAAATTTAATCTGGTTATTTTAGCTTGAGAGGCGTTGAAATATAGGCTATTTTCCTTGCATGAGGTGTGTAGTAGCAGTTCCGCCAATAGAAGATTTTTATTATACGCCCCATAGGGGGAGTTTTTTAGGTGCACATATAGTTAATTCTATATTGAAAGAGCATGGATATGAATCTCATTTAATTTGTTTTCCAAATCTTTATAAAAAACCAAAAAAAATATCCCTTCCAAAAGAACTATCATATTTGTCAGATTTTATTGTTAATAAAGAAACTGGCCCAATATCTTTTTTTTCTTCTTATAAAAGGTTTGGTCCAGATTATAAAGATGCAGCTCATATTGTGAATAGTTATAAACCAGATATTGTATTTATTTCTTGTTTTGCCTTTTGTTATGCAAGGTCCAGTATATATCTTGCAGAAGAGATAAAGAAGATTGATCCTGGGATTGAGATTGTTTTAGGTGGTACAGGGGCGTCTGTTTTCCCTGAATATTATGAAGACACAGGTCGTTTTGATGATATATTAATCGGACTAGCAGAGCATGCATTTACGAACTTTTTGGGTATTCCAAAAAAAGATAAACCAGTGCCAGCATTGGTTAAAACAAAAACAACAAAGAAGTGGAGATATTATTCTTCTTATTTAACAAGGGGATGCCCAAGAAATTGTAAATTTTGTTCAGTCCCCATGTTGCATGGAAGAAAGCTTGAGACAATAGATAGATATATTTTAGAAAATAAGATTAAAGAAATTGATTCTGAAAAAGGGATATTTTTAAATTTTGAAGATGACAATGTATTGTATAAGTGGGATTTTTTTATTGAATTTTTAAAAAAAATAAAGAAAATCAACAAAGATATTATGTTTTCCTGTGAAAATGGAATAGATTATAGGCTGTTAGATGAGAGAAGATTAAATGAACTTATCAATCTTGGATTTAGACAATTTAATTTTTCAATTGGTACAACATCAAAAAAAATTGCACTGGAGCAGAACAGGACTGTTGATCTATCTAGACTTATGTCTTTAACTAAGATCCTGGATAAAAAACAGATACATGCAATTGTTTATTTTATATCAGGATTTCCCAGAGAAAGTATAGAAGATGCTATTTCTAATTTGATTTTATTAAGTGGACTTGGGGAAAATGTAAGGATAGGGTTGTCTTTATTTTATCCAATACCAGGAATTCCTGGTTTTGAAAACAAAGACCTATTTAAAAAAATAAGCCCAATTCTCCTTTGTTCATCTTCAGCTTGGCCCTGGAACAATTCTCTCTCAACTGAAGATATGATAACCTTATTTAGATTAGTTAGGCTTGTAAATTTAACCAAGAGAAAGGATTTAGATAATTTTTATGCTGAACTTATAAAAAGGTGTTTTAAGGAGAAAAGGTTATACACCCTTGTAAGAGGGAAGGAAAATCCTGTTGAAGTTGGTTGTTATAATAAAGATATGGTAAAGCTCTTTTTTGATGGAATAAAAGAAGATTTGTGGAGTTAGATTATGAAGAAATTTAGCTTTGTATTTATTTTGTTTATGTTTGTGGCTCAGGTATATGCAAAAAAAGGAATAATGGAGCTTAGCTTGCCAAAGGAACCTGTTAATATGTCAGCAAAAAGGATAAAAGTTAATAACAATAAAAATATTGTAGAGGCTTTTGGTAATGTATATCTCTCATCATCACAGTATAAAATACGTGCAGACTATGCAAGATACGAAAAAAAAGAAAAAAAGGTATATTTAAAAGGTAATGTCTTTGCAACCTGGGATAAAAATAATATATATGCAAAAGAACTTTTAGTATATGTATCAAATTCAACAGGTTGGATTAAAGGTGGTGATATATTTTATGCAGTGCCCCATTTATATTTTAGGGGGAAAAAAATTGATAAGACAGGGAAAAATACCTTTGCATTTAAAAATATAGAAGTAACAGGTTGTGATTCAGATGTACCAGATTGGTCATTCTTTATTAAAAGAGGTAATATAGAAAATAATGGAGAAGCGCGTCTATATCATATAAAATTTAGGATAAGGGATCACAGCATATTATATTTTCCCTATTTGCAGTTACCAGTACTTATAAAGAGAAAATCAGGATTTTTGATTCCTGAATATTCTTCTTCGTCCATAGATGGAACTGGTCTGATTCTTCCATATTATCTTGTTTTATCCCAAGAACAGGACATCACCTTTTATCCAGGTTATTTAAGCAAGAGGGGAAACTATATGGGAATGGAATATAGATTTACGCCCAATGTTCAAACCAGAGGGTACTTTATGGTCAGCTATTTAAAAGATAAAATCCAATATGATACAGAATTAGACTCCCCAGCTGGTTATGGTGACGATGGATTGATAAGACCCAATAAAAATAGATATTGGATAAGGGGTAAATTAGATGGCTATGTTATATCGCCTGATCTAGAGCTTAAATTGGATATTGATTATGTATCTGACCAGGACTTTTTGCGTAAGTTTGATTCAGGATATCTTGGCTTTGACAAGAGTAGGGATCAATTTCTGGATGTATTTGGCAGGGATATAAATAATAAAGACGATCTTTTAAGGAAGAATACAATCTTATTAAATAAGGGATTCGATATTGGCGATTTATATCTGAAGGCTGAGTATTATGAAAATTTAAGATATAAAAATCACAACCTTGATCCTGTTTTAGATCCTACAGCCCAGCGTGTTCCTGAGATTGGCTTTAATGTTTACAAAATGTCAGTTTTTGGAGGTTTGTTGGATTTTGAGTCAGAGAGTTCCATGTCTTATTTTTATAGAAGGTATGGGGTCCAGGGTATGAGGGTGGATATTTATCCTTCAATGAGTAAGACCATATCAACTAATATAGCCACAATTATCCCAAAGATCTCACTTAGGGATACAGCATATTTTTTAAAGGACAGGAACCCAAAACTCACAGATCCTGTTGAGAACAGGTATTTGTTTGAATTTGATTTAGATACATCTACTCAACTCTATAAGATTTTTAATATTTCCTTTGATAAAAAGGATTATTTTATAAGACATATGGTTACTCCTGAAGTTGAATATTTCTATAGGCCAATGAGGAGAAGAGACGATATACCATCTTTTGATTCAATTGATTCTATTACAAGGGAGCACAAAATAACATACAGCATAGATAACCACTTTACATTAAAGTATTTTAACGAAGACAATGCATCAATATACAGGGATGTACTTAGGTTAAAGTTGTCTCAGACTTATGATATAAAGGAAGCAGGAAGGGAGCAGAATTTAAAAAAATATCCAAAAAGGCCATTTACTGATATTAGAACAGAATATAACTTTATTCCTTTAGATAAGTTGGATGTAAGTGGAAATATTTGGTTTTCTCCGTATATCTTAGGCATCACTGAAGCTGAAAACAAATTGAATATAAAATTTTTTAGACAAATAGATGGATACATATCCCATGATTACAAGAGGGAACTTAGAGACGATATACATAGACAAGGTCAGGAAAAGTTATCAGTTTTAGAATTTGGAACAAATATTTATCCAAATAACAGGTGGCAGATCAGCTATTCAGATAGTAGAGATTTAAATTTGGCCAAGACAATTGAGAGAAAACTCACCATAAATTATAGACATCAGTGCTGGAGTATTGCAACAGAGCTTTCCCACACAAGGGACGAAGATAAGATAATGGTGACAATTACCCTTGGATCCCTTGGAGAGGTGTCACAGGGATTTAATCTAGAATAGCATATAATATGAGGTCGCATATGGGGAATATAAAAATACTTCCACCAAATATCCAGAATATGATCGCAGCAGGTGAGGTTATAGAGAGGCCTGCAAATGTCTTAAAGGAACTTCTTGAGAATAGCTTGGATGCTGGAGCTGATGAGATATTTGCAGAGATAGAAGGAGGGGGGCAGGTGCTTGTAATGGTACAGGATAATGGTTCTGGGATGGACAAAGAGGATCTTTTATTAGCAGTAAAAAGGCATGCAACAAGTAAGATTAGGGAGCGGAATGATCTTTTTGCAATAAAGTCCTTTGGTTTTAGGGGAGAAGCCCTTCCATCCATAGGATCTGTCTCCCATATGAAGATCTGTACAAAAAAACAGGGCGCAGATTTTGGTTATTTTCTTGAAATAAGATATGGGAAACAAGAAGATCTAGGTATATGTGCCCTAAATAGGGGAACAAAAGTGGAGGTCAGGGATCTTTTTTTGCAGGTTCCAGCGAGACTGAAATTTTTAAAATCCACACCTGTTGAATCAAAAAGGTGTGAAGAAGTATTTTACAAGATAGCCTTATGTCACATTGATAAAGAATTTTATTTAAAAAGGGATGGAAAAGAAAGGTTTAGGTTCTCAAAAAATGAGGACGTGCTTTCCAGGATAAAGTCCATTTGGCCACAGGAGCTTGTAGATAACTTCCGGACTGTTGATTATAAAATTGGAGATGTGGCTGTCTTAGGGTATGTTTGTGATCCAAAATATTCCCAGAATAGGGGTGATAGGATAATATTTTTTGTAAATAACAGGCCAGTTAAGGACAGGATCCTTTTAAAAGCATTAAAACAGGCATATTCTGGGATGATTTTGTCAAAGGAATATCCTGCAGGGATTTTATTTTTAAAAATGGCTCCAGATTTTGTGGACGTAAATGTCCATCCTGCAAAGATGGAAGTAAGATTTCGGGACGAATCATTAGTCTTTTCTGCCGTTTATAGGGGAGTAAAAAGTGCAATTGAAAAAAAATATTTTGAATCTGTATGTCCAGAAGAAAAAAAACACCACAAAGAAA
The DNA here is from genome assembly GCF_053993635.1 of Desulfothermus sp. Taxonomy (NCBI): domain Bacteria; kingdom Pseudomonadati; phylum Thermodesulfobacteriota; class Desulfovibrionia; order Desulfovibrionales; family Desulfothermaceae; genus Desulfothermus; species Desulfothermus sp. Next base: position 20,559 of record NZ_JBMYBT010000073.1, read on the forward strand.
AAAAATATCTCTCACAGGCCCTGGCTGAATATCGAGTTGAAGAGGAGAAAGGATTTGATTTAGACATAGTTGAAAAAGATTATGTGGTATCTCACATTGATATTCCTAAAGATAAGCCAATAGAAGAAAGTGATAAGGATGTTTTAGAATTTATTTATCTTGGTCAAATAGAAGATACATATCTAATTGTTAAAGACAGAGACGGTAAACTTATTATTTTGGATCAGCATGCAGCACATGAGAGGATACTCTATGAGAGATATAGTGAGAAAAAATTCAGGTCAACGCAGAGTCTCTTAACTCCAATTAAGATTAAACTTCCTAGAGATAGAGACTTAGCTTTTATTAATGAGTTAAATCACCTTGGGTTTGAGTATAAAACAGTTGGGGACCATATTTTTATTTCTGGGATTCCAGCATATTTAAGTGGTGGTGAGGCAGAAGAGATAATAAAGGAATACATAAATTCAGACAAAGATAGCGTGGATTCTCTAATTAAAATGATATCTTGTAAAAAGGCCATAAAAGCAAATACCAAATTAGAAACATGGGAGGCAAAGGAGCTTATAAAACAGTGGCTTAGATGCAAAAATAAAGAATTTTGCCCCCATGGTCGTCCTACCTCGTTGGTTTTTTCCAGAAAAGAACTGGATAGGATGTTTAAGAGGTGAGATATTCAATTGCAGATGAGTTATTAAAATATAAGGACAGAGGGGTTTTTTTCCAATACAAAAATGGACGAATTGAACTCAATTTTGATAACTCTATAGGATTAAAGACATTTTATTTAGATGAGAGAAGATATTTTGATTTAAAAAAACAGGTCTCAAGAAAACAACCCCTTATTTCTGCAATTGTTACCAAGAGATTTCGGCCAAATATTGTATTGGACTTAACTGCAGGTTTTGGGTTTGATGCAATTCAGCTGGCTATATATGGAATATCAGTTATATGTGTTGAAAAAAATCTGGCTATATTTTCTATATTAAAAGAATACATAGGTAGAATTGGGATATTTGATATTAAAGTTGCAACGAGGATAAGGCCAATTTTTGGAGATTCAAAAGATGTATTAAATAAAATTGGGACCAAGATACCATACCCAGATGTGGTGTATTTAGATCCCTTTTTCCCAGATCACAAGATAAGGCGAACAAAAGAAAAAAAGTATATGCAGGTTATAAAACTTTTGGCACATGGGGAAGAGGATAATTTAGATGAGTTGTTTGAAGAGGCATGGAAGATTACAAAGTCCAGGATAGTTGTAAAAAGGCCACCCCATGCAGGTGTTGTTTGTACAAAAAAGTTCAAGTTAGGGTTTCAAATAAAAGGCAGGGGACACAGGTTTGATGTGTATGTCAAAAAATAAAGATACTTTTTTTTCTGAAGAGGATTTTCTAAATTTTTTAGATGGTTTTTTTGAACAAAGAGAAGGTCTTGTTTTAGGTAGGGGAGATGATTGTGCAATTATAAAAGCAGAAAATGAGATGCTCATATCTTCAGATCTGTTTTTAGAGGGATTTCACTTTGATATAAAATATTTCCCCCCTTATGCAATTGGATATAAGGTCCTTGCAGTAAATATCTCTGACATCCTTGCCATGGGGGGTATCCCTATAGGCTTTACCATGTGTTTGATGATAAATAAAAAAGTTGCTAATACAACTTTTTTTAGGGATTTTTTTAGCGGTATGGCATCATTATGCAAAGAATATAACCTCTATCTTGCAGGCGGAGATATATCCTTTTCAAATTTTTTGGGGATTGATATTACTATTTTTGGGAAAAAGGGCAAAAGGTGTCTTTATAGAAAAAGAGCAAATGTTGGAGATTTTATTTTTATTACTGGGGATATTGGTTTGTCCAGGGCAGGTCTTTATGCATTTAAAATGGGTATTCAGGATAGATTTAAAATAGCCACTAAATCTCATTTAATGCCTAAAATATCGTATAATGAATCCAGAGCTGTTACAAAAAATCCATTTGTCAATTCCCTTATGGATGTATCAGATGGGGTGTTAAAAGATATTGTAAGGCTTGTTCCAGAGGGAATGGGTGCAAATTTGGAAATAGATAATTCAATGCTCCATCCAGAGGTGATTTCAATGGCTGAGATTTTAGGTGAGGACCCGGCTGTTTTTGCTGCAAAAGGTGGAGAAGATTATGTGTTAATGGGAACTATTAAGCCTGATGGAATAAGGGAACTAAATAAAGATATTTCAGGATTTAAAGTAATTGGAGAGGTTACAGATGATGGAAAATTTTTGTTAAATGGCAGGAAAATTCAAGGGGGATTTGATCATTTTAGATATACCGAGACATATTAGAGGAGTCATTCAGCTTTACAAATTCCATGGTATGGGATAAAAATTTAAGAAAATGGAAACAGGAAGGTTATAAAATATGTCAATGAGTGTAGCCCTTTTTAGAAAATTGGAAACAGTTGATCCTTCTATTAGGGAAGTTTTATTTGCTATTTTGGAGGAGATTGAAAAGCAACAAAAGGATTGGTGAGGGAAAAGGAGTATTTTTTCATTTCCACTCCAGGATGAGCTTCACAGTAAGGGATTGTAAAGCTCGCTTCACTAAAAGTTGCAAAGCCGGCTAACGCCGGCAAGGGTGCAACTTTTTTCGTTCCGCTCGCTAACAATCCCTAATACTCGCCCATAGTCGTTCAATGAAAAAATACTCCTTTTCCCTTCCATCTGAGATAGGCATAGCAGCTGTAAAGGAATTTTTATAGCTCTGTTATAAGTATATTTTTTTTGTAGACAATTGATTAATAAACCCAAAAGTTTTTTGGGTTAAGATTTATGCAGTTATACTTATTATGATTTTGAAAAAAACAAGTTGGAAGGATTAAGGGGATATTTTGGTTTAGGGGTAGCTGGATACCAATTTTTTTGTTGAAGCGACTATGAACAAATTTAGAGATTGTTTACGAGCGGAGCTAAAAAAAGTCGCACCAGCAGGCGAATGCCTGCCTTGCGACTTTTAGCGGAGCGAGTATTACAAGCTCTTATATGAAGTTTATGCCGGAAGCTGAAACAAAAGGATTGGTGTCCAGCCCCATTGATTTAGCATTGTATTGTTTATTACATACCCTCACGGGATTAACGCTTTTTATATGAAAAGTATAAATATCAATCAAAGGGAGAAATTTCAGTGGATACACAGATTAAATTTATTGGGAAAATAAGGTCAGTTTTAAAAACCAGGTCTCAGTGTCCTAGGCAGGCAACTTATGACCTTGAACCTGCTAAACTAATAATTGAGAAAGATTTCCTTGATGCAACACATGGTCTTCATATTGGTGATGAGATTTATGTATTTACCTGGTTACATCAGGGAGATAGAAATGTCCTAAAATGTCATCCCAGGGGTAATATAGTAATACCAAAGAAGGGAGTTTTTGCAACAAGGTCACCTGATAGACCAAATCCAATTGGCCTGCACAGGGTACGGATACTAAATATCCATGACAATGTTTTTACAATTCATCCAATAGAAGTAATAGATAATACCCCTGTTATTGACATAAAGATTGTCTCCTATGAAAGATATAAGATTAATTTTGGACCTTATATTGATACGGTAGTTGCAGAGGAGATAAAAAAGACAGGAGAGAGGGCGTGGATAAGAGGGCTTATATCTGGAGTCAATGGAAATATCAGCGCACTAGATAGTGAAAGACGCATGGTTATTACAAATAGCGGTGTAAACAAGGGAATGATTGAACCAGGTGATCTGGCAGTTTATGATATATCAAAGGATAAATTGCTTTCAGGCAGTCCTTCATCTGAATACAGGATGCATATTAATATCTACAAAAATCAAAGCAAGGCAAGGGCTATTTTGCACACACATCCATTAAATGTAATTTTGGCATCCGATAGGTTTGATAATTTTCTGGAAAAAATAGATGTATTTGAAAAGGAGATTTTTTTAGAAAAAATTGGATTTGTTGATCCAATAAAACCAGGCTCTATTGAGCTTGCAGATGCAGTTGGCAAAATATCCATTAAAAAACAGATGATAGTCTTAAAAAAACATGGGTTAATTGTCTTTGGTGAAAATTTGAAAGAGTGTGTTTCTTTAACTGAGGAGGTGGAAAAACTCGCAGAGATGGCAAATAAATTGGCTTAATTGTATAAAGGAAGCTGCAAAAATATACTTATTTCCCTATACAAAAATTAGAAAATACTCTGTCCAAAATATCTTCAGTAGTTACTTCTCCAGTTATTTCCTTTAGGTGCTTTACACTATTTTCAAGGTGGGAATAGATAAGGTCTGTCTCAGGATTATAAGATAATAAATCTAAAATAGCTGTTAGCTCCTTTTTGGCGTGTTTTAACTCTTGTGTCTGTCTTAGATTTGGGACTATTTCATTTGCTGGTGGCTCAATATTATCCCCCATTATTTTTTTTGCAATTGCCTCTATTAATCCATTTATATTTTCTCCAGTCTTTGCGCTAACATATATAACTTCAATACCATTTTGTTTAAAAAAGTCTATTTGTTCTGTTTTATGTCCATCTTTTGGGATATCAATTTTATTTGCAACTGAGATAATCCTGTTTTTTTCTTTTAACGATATAACCTCTTTGACCTCATTGGATAAATTTTTAGAGATATCAAATACAAGCACCATTAGATCAGCTTCTTTTATTAGCTCCAGCCCTTTTTTTACTCCGATTATCTCGATTTCATCTTTAGATTTTCTAATACCAGCAGTGTCAATAATCTTAACTGGTATGCCTTGAATATTTATAGTGTCTTCAATAAAGTCCCTTGTGGTGCCTGGAATTGGTGTGACAATTGCTCTTTCTTTTCCTAAGATGGCATTTAAAATAGAGGATTTTCCAGCATTTACCTCTCCACACAAAACAACTTTAGCTCCTTCAACTAGAGGGGAATATCTTTTGTTGTTTTCAATTAAATAGTCTATTTCCTTTAAAATAGAACCAATCTCCGTCTGAATTTTATCAGGATCAAATTCTTCTACCTCTTCATCAAAATCCATTTCAGCTACAACTTCGGCCATTATGTGTTTTAACCTGTCTTTGATAAAATCTATCTTTTGTTTTAGGGCACCGCCAAGTTTTGTAGATGCAAAAAAAAGCCCTTTTTCTCCCTTACACGATATGATTTCGTAAATAGCCTCTGCCTTGGACAGATCAATTTTATTATTTAAATATGCCCTCATTGTAAACTCGCCAGGTTTGGCCAGCCGTGCTCCCTTTTTTACCACTTCCTCAAGTACAGCTTTTACCACAACAGGGCCACCATGGCAGTTTATCTCAAATACATCTTCCCCAGTATAAGAACCAGGCCCTGGCATATAGCTCACTAGGACTTCATCTAAAATAACTCCTTTAGATGATTTGATATATCCGTGGTATAACCTATAGGGTTTTATGCGGGTGATGTTTTTGGATGATTTGAAAAGGGATGTTCCGATTGATAGGGCCAATGGACCACTTATTCTAATTATACCAATACCCCCCTGACCCAGGGGGGTAGAGATGGCACAGATTGTATCTTGCGTCATATATCTAGCCTGTTTTCCTCCTGAGTCTTTTCCTTGGTGCTATCTGCACCCTTTTTAATGGCCCTTCTCCACGGCTCTGGGTAATTATATCCTTGTCATGTTTAAGGGCCATGTGCACAACCCGTCTATGATACGAGCTAAGGGGCCTTGTGCTAAATGGTCTTCCAATGGTCTTTGCCCTTTTGGCAAGTTCCATGGCTTGTTTCTTGAGGTTATTTTCCTGTCTTTCCTTATATCCTGCGGCATCTAAATGAACATATACTTTATCTGGCCATTTTTTAGATACCATTTTATTTAAGATATATTCCAGGGCTGATATTGTCTGCCCTTCTTTTCCAATAATTAGTCCAGAATTTGGGGAATCAGCAATAGATACATTTATGTTTTTTTGTTCAATGGTTACGTCAATTTCAGAAGAGGGAGTTATATAAGATATGATGTGGTCAACCATCTCTTTTACCATGTTTTCTAATTTTTTTACATCATATTTTATTGATGCCTCAATCTTTGCTTTTCTTCCTCCAATTCCAAAGATTCCACTGGAGCCCTCTTCTATTACCTTTATTTCAAGTTCGTTTTTGTCTTTTTTAAAGTATTCACATGCCTTTTCAATTGCTGATTCAAGGTTTTTACCTTCAAATATTTTTTTTGTTTCCATAAGCTCTCCTACTAAAAGTGACTTTTGTGGTTAATTTTTCTTTAACATCCACCATTGTTGAATTATTGATAAGACATTGTTTGTTATAAAGTAAATAACCAGGCCAGATGGAAAGTTTAAAAACAGGAACGTCAAAAATACTGGCATAAGTAGCATGAGTTTTGCCTGGGTTGGATCCCCTGCACTAGGTGTCATCTTTTGTTGTAAAAACATGGTAACACCCATTAAGATTGGAGTGATATATAAGGGATCCTTTGCAGACAGGTCTGCAAGCCATATTATGTTTGTAAAAGGTAGATGATAGATAAATGGTGAATGTCTAAGTTCAATTGCCCCTAAAAGTGCCTCATAAAGTGCTATAAATACAGGAATTTGTAGTAGCATAGGTATACAGCCACCTGCTGGATTGATCTTATAGGTCTTATACAACCTCATCAGTTCTTCATTGAGCTTCTGCTTATCGTCTTTGTATTTTTCCTTTAGCTGCTGCATCAAGGGTTGAATCTTTTTCATCTGTTCCATAGACTTATAGCTTTTATGGGAAAGGGGCCAGAATAAGATCTTTATGACAATTGTCAGGATGATTATAGCAATTCCATAATTGTGGGTGTATTTGTAGAAAAAGTTAAGTGCTATAACCAGTGGTTTGGCCAGTATGTCCAGCCATCCATAGTTTATAGCAGCGCTCAAATGGTTGGGAAGCTTTTCCAAGTATTTTGCTTTTTTTGGACCAATGTAATACAGGTTTTTAAAAGATGTACCCTTGTTTGGTGGTAGATTGAGCTTGGATTCAACTGCTAGTCTGTACGTCTCATCTTCTAGTTTTGCCTTTAATGTGTAGTTAGCAGAGATTGGAACAATGGATAAAAGAAAGTAATTGTCCTCAATTCCAGCCCAATTAATTGGCTGCTTGAACTCAATACCAGGTCCAAGTTTTTTCTCGCTACTCTCTTTTTCAAGCTTATTTTCCTTTGTATAATAGACAACTTGCTTTTTGTTAAATCTAGATGAATGCTCAGGTTCAGATGGAGCAGCAATACATACCCCCAAAATACCAGCCAAAGGGTGGTTAGATGTGTTGTAAACAACTAATTCTTCTTCTATTTTATAACTGTTTCCATAGAATGTGAGTTTCCTTGAGATAAGTGTACCTTCAAATTGTGCTTTAAAGGTAAGAGTTGTTGAATCGTTTTTTGAGAGTTTAGCAGAACTACCAGAATATTCCCATTTAGCTACTTTCCAAGTTGGATTGTAATTAAAAAGAATACCAAGTGGACCTTTTCCCATTATATTTTTTGTAATCAGACAGACATTTTTGGAATCTGGTTTTATGGAGTTTTTATAACGGGTAAGCTCAAATTGTTCAAAGATCCCACCCTGCGAATTTACCTTAGCAATATAGTAAGGTGTCTCAATGGTTATGGTCTCACCTTTTGAATAACTATAATTAACATTAGTTTGATTTGGAATTGATACAGTGTTTGATTCTTTTTTAATCTGGTTGCTGCTTTGAGATTTTTCCACCTTTTTTGTGGAATTGTATTGGGTCTTTTGTTTTGGCGGTGGAAACAATGTATTCCAGACCAACAGCACCAATATGGTAAGTCCCAGTGCCAACATGAGCCTTGTGTTTTCATTCATGTCCACTTCCACTACTCCTCATTTTAAATGGATTTAAGGAAAAGGTATCTGGTACTTCATCTAGTCCCTTGCCACCTAGGGGATGGCATCTACACAGCCTCATTATGCCAAGCAAGAGGCCACGACACAGGCCAAACCTTGAAATTGCCTGAATAAAATACTCAGAACAAGTAGGTTGATACCTGCAACTAGGCGGAAGGTATGGAGAAATCAATTTTTGATAGAGTAAAATTACAGATATTACAAAATTTCTAATAAATTTAGCCATATATTCTGATTATGGATTTACGAGGGTTGATGAGAAATCAAGCTGCTTTATGACTGAACTTAAGGTTATATCCTCTTTTTTTATCCCTTTTTTTGCAACTACAACAACATCCACATCTGCGCCACTTTTCACAAACCTTGATTGTCTAAATCCCTCTCTTATAAGCCTTTTAATTCTGTTTCTAAAAACTGCGTTCCCCACTTTTTTAGTAACAGTTATCCCAAGTTTTGGCCCCAGGTGGTCTGGGATCCTCTGTTTTACAAACACTATGAAGTGTTCTGTGGTAACTTTCTTTCCTCTTAGATAGCAATCTTGATACTCTTTGGATTTTGTGATTTTTAGCATTAAACAGAACTTACACTGTAAGTCTCTTTCTACCCTTGGCCCTGCGGCGTTTTAACACCCTTCTCCCTCCTTTTGTCCTTGAGCGCACCAAAAAACCATGGGTCCTTTTCATCTTAATTTTACTTGGTTGATAGGTCCTTTTCATAACAATACCTCCTGTTATTTTTTATTGATTATAAATAACCTAAAAAAGCAAAAAACATATTTAACCTCAAAGTGTTGATAGGTCAAGGATTAAGGTTGCCCCTTCCCCATCTGTTATCTGGTTTCCCTTAAGTTCATCAGCTTGGGCTAAGAATATTTGGTAACCTTGTAAAAAATTTTGAAATAATTAGGTAGAGGTTGCCAATTTGAATTATATGGATTAATTGTTTTTATCAATAACTAACAAGGCGTGGCCAAATTTTTTAATAAAGGTTTTTGTTTACGTGCCATATAAATTTTAATTAAAAAACAAGTAGAGACATTAGGTTCTGCTTAAAGGAGGTTCAAAATATGTCTACTATTATACCTGAAGAAAAAAAATTAAGGGATGCAATTGCCTGGATTTCTGAAAACAAAGGGAATAAGAAGGATGAAGAATTGATCAAAGAGGCATCCTTTAGGTTTAATCTAAATCCAAAAGAAGAAGAATATTTAATAAGGGTCTTTTTAAAACAGGACAAACAAGATAAATAGTTATGGGGTTAAAGCTTCTATACCGCAAGATGTCTTTGGAGATATTGGAGGTGTTTTTTGTGTGTCTTGCGGTATTTATTTCAATTATTTTAATTGGAAGGCTTATTCAGCTAGGGAAGATACTTATCTCTCTAGATATTTCATTTAAAGATGTATTTTTTTTGATAATGTATTTATCTCCATTTTTTTTGTTTGTGCTCATGCCAGTTGCTGGCATGCTTGCCCTATTTTTGACATTCCAGCGCATGAGCACAGAGAATGAATTAGTTGCACTTAGAAGTGGCGGGGTATCCCTCTACAATATCTTGCCCTGTCCTATTTTTATTCTGCTGCTGTTTACAGGGATCAATTTCTATATTTCTTTTTACGGCATCTCATGGGGTATGGATAGATTTAATTCCTATTTATTAGACCTTGCTCAGAAAAAGACAAAGCTCTCTATAAAACCAGGGATGTTTAATTTAAAACTGCCAGGTTTTGTTATATATGCCCAAAATGTCTCACAAGACAGCGAGGTGTTGACAAATATATTTATTAAACAGGGACTGAATAATGAGAAAAAAGTAATAATTGTTGCTCCAAATGGCTTTTTAAAGTGGTTTCCCAAGAAAAAGGTCTTATATTTTTCTATCTTAAATGGTAAGATATATGAAAAACTATTTGATAGGAAAGCGTCATATATTTCATTTGGGAAATATGAGATCAGGCTGGATTTAAACCGGGTGCTAAAGTCCTTTAAGATCCATACAGATAAGCCAAAATACATGTCTTATCATATATTGCAAAAAAAGATATCAAAATATTCCAAGAGTAAATCCAGTTATTACACTGAACTTATAGAAGAAAAACATAAGCGAATAGCAATTCCAGTATCGTGCTTTATACTTGGCTTTTTGGCAATACCCCTTGGTTGGATTTTAGAGGGGATAAAGAAGTTTTATGGAACTATAATTGTTGTATTTGTATTTTTTATCTATTATGCACTTTTTGCCCTGGGTAAGAGTCTGGTGGAAGGAGGTGTTTTAATACCCTCAGTTGGAATCTGGACGCCGAATGTCTTATTTTTTGTATTTACTATTTTACTTTTTTATTTTGCAGAAAAAGAGAGAGTTAAATTTTCAACTAGGGATTGATTTTTTGGATGAGAGTTATACACAAATACCTTATTAAAAATAACCTTTCTTATCTTGGTATATGTCTTTTATCCTGCCTATCAATTTATCTTTTAGTTGATATATTTGATAGATTGGATAATTTCTTAAACAAATCTGCTCCTTTTGAAATTATTATAAAATATTTTTTGTGGAAAATACCATTAATAATATCCCAGATATTTCCATTGGTGTTTTTCATAACATTGATTATTCAATTTACTTTGATGAAAAAGAACAGGGAATGGGATGCATTAGAGGGGGGAGGTGTTTTTATTGGGAATATAATTTTATTTGTTCTATTTTATTCATTTTTATTTTCTATGATCCATATATTTTTTTCCCAGTATGTTGGAGTAATTGCAGCTAATAAAACAAATGCAATATGGGATAATCTTGGGAAGAAGAAAATCAGGGAAAATAAGATTATAAAAGATTTTTGGTTTAGAAAAGATAAGTATATAGGACATATTGGTATCTTAGATTTAAATAAAAGAAAGGGTACCCACATAGAAATCTATGAAATAGATCCATATTTTTCAAATATAAAAACTGCTTTTTTAGCAAAAAAAGTGAAAATATTAAAAGATAAATTAGCTTTATCAAAGGTGTTATTATCTCGTCCCAATGAATTTTTTGTGGAGAACAGAGATTCTTTTGTGATATATGACAAAGACATGGACATTATATTAAATATAACATCTAAGGATATTGAATCAATTCCATTATGGAAATTAAGGGGACTTATTAAAGAATTAAAAATAACAGGTACTAATGTTGAATCAATAACTACAGTGTGGTACTCTAAAATATCATATAGTTTGTCTTTGATTGTTCTGGGAATTTTATCTGTGTATATTGGTAGAAGATGTGAAATCCTTCCTGTAAATCTTGCAATCTCATTGGTTATTACCTTTGTATTTTATGGGCTATTTGTAGTAGGAACAATTTTAGGAAAACATGGAGTAGTTCCACCTATTGTAGGAGCTTTTGGAGTGCATACTGTATTTGTGCTTGTTTTGTCTTTTATTTATGTCAGTAACAGGGAAGCTATGTTTATGTAACGTTTAAAATAAATTTAAGGGTTGCTTCCCACATGGGCTTATAGTTATCAGTAAGTGTATGGTCGCCACCCTTTATTATTTTTATTTCTTTTGGACATCTTGCACTTTTATATAACATATGTGCCTCATTTGGATCAACTACCTCATCTCTATCTCCCTGTATAATCAATAGAGGTATTGGTGATATGTTTTTTGCCATGGATAATACATCCCATTTTTTTAAATCTTTAAAAAAATCATTTTTAATAATAACCTCCTTTTCATTTGCCATTAGAATGACTTTGTCTCCATGCCTTTTGGTCTTAACCTTAGAAAATAATTCATAAGGTCTGGCTACGGAATTTACGCAGATTACCCCTTTCACATAGTCAGGTTTGTGATATCCAGTATAACATATTGCAGTGGTGCCCCCAAAACTCCTTCCCATGATAAAAATCTTATTAAAGCCAAGGTCTTTTATGAAATTAACAGCGCCATTTAGGTCTTGTATCTGTCCGCTTAGAGTTATATCTTCAAATCTCCCCTGGCTCTCACCATTTCCAGAAAAATCAAATAACAGGGTGGTTATATTGTGGGAAGAAAAGTATTTTGCCATGGATATGGCCTTTCCACCACCTTCTTTTGTCCCAGAAAATCCATGACATACAATTAAGGCCGTTGAGTCTTTAGATGGCTGGTTATTTCCTATTAAAATACCTGATAATAAATTTTTTCTGTTGCCTTTAAATGAGACTTTAGTTAACATTTTGTGCCTTTTTATCTTTTCAACATTTTTAATATATCAAATGCTCCCTTTTCCTCTGCAAGTTGTTTGCAGATAGCAAATTCTTTATTTGCCTTTGAATTTTCATGTTGTTGTTGATAATATAGTCCAAGGTAGTAATGAACGTAAGGGTCATCAGGAGTTAGTAAATATGCCTTATTTAAATACTCAATGACCTTTTTAAATTCACCCTTTTCCCAGAAAAGAATGGCAAGGTTAATCATGGCCTTGGTGTCGCCTGCTTTTAGAAAATATTCCTTTGCCCTTTGATACCTATTCTGTTTGAAATAGATTACTCCCAGCGCATTTAATACTATGGGATCTTTCTTATTTTGCTCAATGTTTAGAGCTAGTTTAAGGTCTTTTTTGGCCTTTTCCAGTTCTCCTATTCTCTGCCAAATAATAGCTCTGTTGATTAATGCATCTACTAGAGATGGATCTGTTTCCAGGATTTGATTATACAATATAAGGGCCCTATTAAGGTCCCCATTTTTTAGATAAGAGTAGGCCTCTTTTAAAAGAAAAGAAAAGTCTATATTTTTTTTTGGCTTATGGTCTATTTTTTTTCTTATTTTCCTTTTTATATTTTTTTTAGGAATTGTTTTGGCCCTGTTTGGGGTTTTTAAGGGGGGAATTACCCTTTTATTTATCTCTGTGGGGGATAGAGTTGAAATAACCAATGCATTATAAATGCCGCTAAGCCTTCCTTGTTTAAGCAATGTCTTTTTTAGTAAAATTGCTTTTTGTCTTTTTTTATAGAGACCGCATCTCACTGCATATATACCTCCTATCTTTTCTATTCGGCCGTGAGGGCAAATATCCTTTCTTGAAGTAAAAATTGTTTTTAAAAAAGCTTTTGCGTTTTTAAGATATCTGAAACTTCCAATTTGGACAGTATAGTAGTTTTGAAATTTAGAAAAATTTTTGCTTTTAGTTGAATTTTTCTTAGTTAAGGACTTTCTTTTAGAAGAAGGTGTTACCTTTGTTTTTTTTATATCTCTGCTTGTTTTTATGTTGGTTTCTTTATTGTTAGTAACAATCGTTTTTTTAGTATGATTGTCCTTTTTTAACTGTGCTATGTGTCTATCTTTATCCTTTTTTGTAATTACTTGCTTTGATGATGATTTGGTAACTAATGGAACCGTTTTCCCTGTAGAGACGATTTTTTTTAAATGGCCTATGATAAAAGGTGAAATCCCTAAAATCAAAAATATTCCCAGACTGATTATTAATATCTTTCTCCACCGCTTAGTTTTACTATTTATTGAATGAAATATTTGGGAATCTGGCTCTAACTCACTAAATTTTCCTCCTTTTTTATTTTCTGCAGGTTCAAATTTATTCCCTTGAGATTCAGATTCCTTTTTAGTAAGCGCCTTTTCAATAAGACTCATAAGTTACATTCCTTAATCGCCTGTTTTACTTCTTGTTTTCCTATGGTTGCTTTAGAATTTAGATAACCTGCAACCAATGACCTCTCTGCAAGTAAATTAATGACCCTTGGAAGTCCTTTGCTCTTTTTATGAATAAGTTTTATAGCTTTCTGGTCAAAAAGATTGTGTTGGGTTCCTGCTTTAAGCAGTCTATGATTAATATAGGCACAAGTTTCATCAAGACTAAAGGGTTTCATTTCAATTTGAATTCCAATTCGTTGCGCAAGTTGTCTTAAAGATTTTTGTTTTAGCTTTTGCCTTAGTTCTGGTTGACCTATTAATAAAATCTGGATCAATTTTTCTTCATTGGTTTCAAAATTTGATAGAAGTCGCAGTTCTTCCAACATATTTGGAGATAAGGACTGGGAATCATCAACAATTAGTAATACCTTTTTATTTTCCTGAGACTTTCTGAGTAGAAATTGGTATATTTTTTGGAGGAGGCGTGCCTTACTTATATTGTCTATGTCTTCTCCAACTTCCTTATTAAATTCTAGATCCATCAATAAAAATCTAAGAAGGTCTTCAGAATGGGTAAATGTAGGATGAAACAAGTAAGCCCTTTCTACATTGGAATCTAGAAGAGACATAAAATAGCGCAGTAATGAGGTCTTGCCCACTCCAACTTCACCTGTTATCACCATAAAACCTATATTTTGGTTTAATCCATAATGTAGAGTTGTAATAATGTTTTTTATTTTTGGGGTAATAAAAAAATTTTGGACAGAAGGAGATAATTTAAAGGGATTTTCTATTAACCCGTAAAATTCTTTATACATTTTTACTCTCTTATAATTTGGTGCTCGGTATTATTTGATATTTGTTTGTATATTTTTATAACCTAGACTTTTCAAGTCTTTTTTTCCTGTAAGGTGCGGAACAATTACCATAACTAGTTCAGAGTAATTTTTAGAGTCTGAGTTATAGCTAAAAATATGTCCTAAGATAGGCAAATCCCCTAGAACAGGAACCTTGTTAGTTGTTTTATTTGTTGTTTCTTGAATGAGTCCTGAAATGATTATAGGCTGTCCGTCCTGGGCCTTAACAATAGTGCTCGTTTCTCTTGTTTCCATAATTGGTATATTTTGTAAAGGTGCCGAGGGAATGCCTGTAGGGACGCTTTTTTCTCCTACCTTTTTGTTAATTGTAGGGACGATTTTCAAGATGATTTCTCCTGATGAACTAATTTGGGGTGTCACATTTAAAGTAATTCCTACGAATAAGGGATTAAGTTTACTGGTAACGCTGCTGGTAGCTAGTCCTGCTTGAGCGGATGTAGTGGTCTGTTCATAGGTTATATAAAAATCATTTGTGCCAACAGAAACAATAGCAGGTTGATTGTTTAAAGTCATAAGTTGTGGCCTGGATATTGCTTTAACTGTTCCTTGAGTCTTTAAAAAGGAGATTAACGAGTCAATATTCCACTGATAAGCAACAGTGGAAGTAAGTGAATGTAAAATCCCTACCTGGAGATTTCCTCCAGGGACAGAAGGAAAAGGTGATGTTGCCAAGGGCGAGGTAACGCCTTGACCTGAAGTAGACGTGGAGCCACCAGAAGAAGATTGTGTTGCCTGGGATGTCATCTGGGTATTTATTATTTGACGAAGTTGAGGCATTTTATAAATCTCTAATAAACCTGGAAATTTGCTCCAATCAATTCCTACTTCATGTCCCCTGTTTAAAGTTACTTCAAAGATTTGGACATCTATAAGCACCTGCAGGGAGAGGTTTTCTTTTACTTTGGAAATAAATTCCTCAACCTTTTTCATTAGCTCAGGTGTAGTAGTTACTACTACAGTGCCTGTTTGAGGATTGATGGTATATGTCCCAATAAGCTGATTTGTAGTTTCAGAAGTTCCACCAGTATTACCATTCGTTGTTGAAGATGTAGATGTAGTAGTCTGTCCTTGAGTAGTGGAGAAAGTTGAGAAATTAGGCACATTTCCCTCAGCAAGCTCTTTTTTTAAAATTTCTTTGTGAATGGAGAGCATTTCCAGTTGTTGCTTTTGAATTTCCTTTTGATATTGAGTTTGATAAGGTAATAGGTCTATTTGTTGTTTAAGCACTTTGCGGTTGTATTCACTCTGGAGTACGTTATATAAAGGATCTTTAAGTATTTCTTTTAGGTCTTTTTCAAAATTTTCCCAGAAATTGATTACTTCGCTACTGGCAATGGAAATATTTCCACTGTTTGAAGACTGTTTTAATACACTACTACTTCCTTCTGATGTCCCACCTCCAGAGCCAGAACTAAGAGAAATGTTAGTATTACTCTTACCTTCTCTAACACTTACTATATAATCAATATGAAAGAATTTAGTACACATTCTAGAAATCCTTATGTAATAAGGATAAGGCTTAAAATAAAGGTCATGGGCTGTAAGGATAGCTCGAAGGGCGTGAGAGAGAGGGACATTTGTTAAATTTACACTTACCTTTGAATCCTCTACATCCTCATCAAAAACAATGTTCACTCCGGCTTGTTTAGCCAAGGAAAGAATAACTTCTTTTAGACTGGCATCTTTAAGGGTAAGAGAAACTGGTGTACTTAGATTAGGATAATTTGATGGTCTTTTGGCCTCGATTACAGGCGGTGGAACCCATAAATTTTTTTTTGGTTGGTTATGTATTATTTTCTGTTTTTTTATTCGAACTTTATTTTTATTTCCCATATCCTTAGGAAAATTTTGGGAAGTAGCACATCCTAATAATAAAAGCATTAAAAAATAAATTAGATATCGCATATTAACTCCTAACTAAGGCGAAAGGTGATAAATTTGTTTCCCTTTTTTAATAATAACGACTTTAGGTGTTATTTTTTGTATTAAATATCCTTTTATAGTTTCTCCTTCAAAAACTGTTCTTCCATTTATGATAGCCATCCATATGTTTCCTATTTTTATAATACCATGTATTCTTGGAAGAGTTGTCTTAAAAAGAGCAGTTTTTATCTCTACCTCATTTTGTGAAAGAAATGGTTCTCTATATTTTGATCTTTTTCTAAGAGAATCAAGATATTTCTTTACTTGTGCAAAAGTTAACATATGTGTGCCAGACTCAATTTTTTTTGAAGGAATGGGTGTTTCAAATAGAGAAAGTGGTTCTTTAACCATCTCTTCCACAATAATAGAATGGTTAAAGAATTTAATAAAATAATAATAAATTACACAAATTAAAGTCATCAGAAATACACAAAGTATGGACCGATAAGATATATTTAATTTATTTAACAAGAGCTTCAAATTATTGCTCCTCAATATGATAATAGTAAATACACTTTAAAAATACCAAGAGATTCATACCTGATTTTTGGATTCTCATTTCATTTATGTTCCAAAATCCAATTTTACCTTTATCTGACATTATAATATCATTTTCTTGTTTTTTAATTGGGGGGAATAACTCATTTAAAAAATCTTGTAAATATGCATATCTAGTAAATCTTGTCTCCATTAATATACCCATCTTGGAAGTTTTGTTTAAAGAAGATGGATTTAATGAAGGTCCTCTATTCATACTATTGGTTTGATTTACTATAGGATTTAATTGACAACGTATGAGTCTTGCATGGTGTTTTTTAGCTATTAAATTGAGATAATTTAATAAAGATGCCTTTGCTTCGATGCTATTTTTAAAACCTTCGATACTATTTCTTTCTTTAATTTTATCTAATAATTTCAATTTTTGCAGTAAATTATTCTGTTTTTTAAGTTCTCTTTCAATATCTTTTTCAATATTGGAAATTTTACAGATTTTATCTTGAATATTAAAAATAAAAAAAATATTGAAAATAGAGATAATAAAGAGAAAGATGACTATATAAAAGTGTCTTAGAAAGATTTGGATCCTTTTCATAAAATTTACTTACTTTTAATATTTTTTGATTTTGCAGTTAATATACGCGATAAATTTAAATTTAATATAAATGTGCCTTTTTCAAGAAGATTAGAGGTATCCATATCATTTATTTTTTGTATTAATATACAATGATCTAAATTATAGATAAATTTTTCAAAAATTTTGTTTCTCTGTAATACGTCAGGAGTTAAGACCTTTCCTTCAATTAAAATATTATTTGCTCCAGGAGAATCTTCCCAAAACAGTCGAGTAAGAACTATTTTAGAAGGTACTAAATATGGTAAGACCTTTAGAGTGAAAAATAGCTCATAATTTTTTTTAGTTGAGAGCTGTTCACGTCGATACCTTGGTGTTATCATCATTTTTATTGCCTTTTTTATTTCGCTTCTAGGATATTTTATTACTCTTTTTTTTACAAGATTTGCCTGATAGAGTATTTTATTTAAATTGTCCATTTTTATATTATAATTTGAACAATATTTTAAAATGGTATTAAGAGTAATCAAAAAGAGAATTAAGGCAATACCTTGAAAAAAAAGAGAAGTTTTTTTTATACGTCTTTCAAAGACAAATTCAGGAGGAAGAAGAGAAGTTATGTCAAGATAATGATGAATAGACCAGAGATCTAAGATAAGACATCTATCTTTTTCTCTAAATTTTAAGGCAGGTAAATTTAGATCAAGATAAAGTTCTTGTTTACGTTCTTTAAAAAAATTATAAACCTCTTCAGAATCAGAGAAAAGAGTTATGTATTTTGCTTCTAGTTTAAATTTTTGTTTTGCGTAAAATATTGATCTTCTAAATTCCATGTCCAACTCTGATTGCCAACTGGTTTGCTGGAATTCTTCAGAGTCAAGAAATGAAGTGGTTAATTGGAATTTGCGATGAAATGTATATATTTTATTTTGAAAGGCCAAAAAATAGACTTTATTTTGGAAAAAAAATAGAACAAAGTCTTCATCATGTGTTGCATAGTCTTCACCGATTTTGATTAACAAATCAATATCTAGAAAAACATCCAAAATTTCTAGACCATTTGTCTTTAGTGTAGTTAAAAATGATTCAATAGGAGTTCGTCTGGCAACAAAGAGAAGAAATGCTATTTGTGTTATTGGTCCATCTTGTTTTTTCCATAAAGCTCGCCAGTTAACAATATAATCTGTTTTTAACGACTCTAAACTCTTTTCTGAGACCAATTCCAATGCCTCGTATCTCATGATACGAGGAATCTTCATACCTTTAGTTTTATTTAGAGACACCACTTTTGATTTTATATCTTCTTCAGAAATTAATAAATAACCCTTTCCTTTTGGTGGAGACTTTAAAAATTCATTTAATGGTATTACTTCTATTTGTGATTTTTTTTGTATAAATATTTTATCTTTTTGCCAATATAAAAGATATCTTTGTGTGTCTATTTTTTTGTTCTTTTTTTTGCTAAAAATAGAAAAAATACCCTCCATCTTAGAGAGATATCTTAATATAAAATATTTTTTTAACGTTGAACTTTGAATCTTGAACATTGAACTTTAAATCACTATGTAATCTTTCCAAGCATGTTATAGATTGGCCATAGAACAGATATAACAATAATTAAAATTATCGAAGCTACAAATATAAGAAGAGCAGGTTCAATAATGGTTGTAATATTTTTTACATCCCTTTCTAATGCATCATTAAAATATGTATTTAATTCCTTAAATGTTTCTTCCAGATTACCAGTTGTCTCACCTATTTTAATGCTCCTCACTAATAAAGATGGAAAATCTTTAGCTAATTCTATGGCTGTGCCCAATTGTTCTCCTTCTTCTAAAAGGTATTTGATCCTTTCAATTTTTTTTGCATAAAATCGATTACTTACCACTTCTTTTACTACATCTAATGTTTGATAGATTTGAATTCCTGCTTGATAAAGAAGTCCAATATATTGGGTGAATCTTGCCAAAATAAGATTTAAGAATATCTTTCCTAGATAAGGAATTCTTAACTTATATTTATCCCAATAGTAGAGGAGCTTTGGAGAAGATCTAACAAAAAAAATAGAGCAGATGAATAAAAATAGCAGGACGATAAAGATATACCAATAGTGTGTCATAACATTGTTAAATTTAATAAGTAATCGTGTTGGTAGAGGCAGAGGCATGTTAAGTTCTGTCAAAAATTTAGTTAATTGGGGAATAACTACAACAATGAAAATGATTAATGTAATGATGATAAGGACACTGACAATAATGGGATATAGTAATGCGTGCTTTATTTTATTTTGAGTTTCATGTACCCAGGATAGATATTTTGCCAATTCTAAAAATACCTTATCTAAACTACCAGAGGCTTCTCCTGCTGCAATAATAGATGTATAAGACTTTGGGAACACGTATGAGTGATGGGATAGGGCTTCAGTTAGAGAAAGTCCTGCTCCCACTTCCCTTCTTACTGCTTGTAAGACCTTTTTAAATGTGTGATTTTTTAAATTTTCTTCAAGGTCTTTTAATCCTTCAAAAAGAGGGATTCCACTTCTTAAGATATAGTTCATGTGTCTAGAAAATTCTATAAGGTCTTCAAGACCTATGCGTGGCTTAAATAGAGACCTAAGATAAGAGCGCCCTACTTTAATTAAAAGCAGGTTTTGATCTTGTACCCACTTATAAAGGGAATATTCATCTGGAAATTCAGCTATGCCCTTTATCAAATTTCCATCTTTATCTATGGCCTGATAAGAAAACATGACCATTAGACTATCCTCAAGACTTCTTCAACAGTGGTAATTCCTTTGACAGCTTTTAAAAGCCCATCTTCTAGCATTGAGATAAATCCCTGCTCTCTCACTAAGGCCTCAATTTTTGATTCTTCTTCTCTTTTTACAATCAGGTCAGTTACTTCAGGAGTAACTTCAAATATCTCACTCACACACGTTCTTTTTAGATATCCCGTATGATTGCATTTTTCACATCCCTTTCCTTTATAAAGGGTAATTTCTGAATCAGATTCCAATTTTATATATTGCTCTATGACCTTTATTTCATGTTCAGATGGTTTATATGGTTCTCTACAAAATGGGCATATCATCCTGACAAGTCTTTGGCCAGCAATACCAGCCAATGAGGAGCCAAGAATATATGGACTCGCACCCATATAGAGAAGTCTTGAAATAGCAGAAATGGCCGTGTTGGTGTGTAAGGTAGAAAGGACTAGATGGCCAGTTAATGCAGCATGCAAAGCAATTTCTAAAGTTTCACTATCTCTGATTTCACCAACTAAAATTACGTCAGGGTCCTGGCGCATAAGGGCCCGTAGCCCTTTAGCAAAGGTAAAATTTGATTTTGGATTTATTTGAGATTGTCTTATAAATGGAAGTTTATATTCAATTGGGTCTTCTATTGTCATTATATTAATTTGTGTGGAATTTTTTTCCATTAACGCTGCATAAAGAGTGGTGGTTTTACCTGACCCTGTTGGGCCTGTAATTAGTATTAGTCCATAATTATGGGACAAGATCCTATGAAATGTTTCCAGTTGCTTAGGGGAATACCCAATATCTGAAATTTTTGTAATAAGTTTGGATTTATCCAAAATCCTTAATACTATATTTTCCCCTTCAGCAGTTGGGCAGGTAGAAACACGCAGGTCTATATGTCTTCCAGCAAAGTAAAATCCAATTCTTCCATCCTGGGGAACACGGGTCTCAGAAATATCTAAACTGGCCATTATCTTTATCCTGGATACAATACTCCTTGTAAGTTCTCTTGGAAGCAATTTCCAAACATGTAGGATACCATCCACTCTGTAGCGCACCATCAAGACATTTTTTTCAGGTTCTAGATGTATATCAGTTGCCCTCTTTTTTATGGCGGTAACAATGATGTAATTAACTAGCTTAATCACTGGAGGTTCCTCAAGTCCTAAATCTGCAACACCAGCCACTTCTAATGCCTTTTTAACTACATCATCAAATGTTTCTGTTTCAGTATACCAGAGATCAATGGCCTTATTTATCTCTTCTTCAGGAGCGCAAACAGTTTCTATTGTTTTACCTGTTAAGTTTCTAAGGGTATCTACGGATACAATATCAAAGGGATCAGCTACAACTACTGTTAAGACATTTTCTTCAACATGGAGGGGAACTACTTTATATTTTTGTGCTATATCTTGAGGCACTAAAGATAAGGCTTGGGGATCTGGTACTATGTCTTCTAAAGAGGATAGATATTTTACCTCTAAATTATCGCTTAAAATAGACGAGATACTTCCTTGATCAACAAAACCTAAATCCAATAAGATTTCACCCAGTAATTTATTGGTAGATTTTTGAATCTCCAAGGCAATTTTTAACTGTTCAGGTGTAATCAGTCCCCTGGCTAAAAGAACATCCCCTAATCTTTTGGGTGACCTTTCTTTTTCTTTAACTTTTCCATGAGTTACTTCCTGCATTAGGTCCCCTCCAAATTTTTAGCCAAAAATAACAAAATGGCCGTTAAAAGGCAATTATTAATTGTCAGCTCTTAAGAGGATGTGTAAAATGTGATGAAATAAAAAATAGAAGATGGTGTACAAAAAATAGATAAATTTAGAGAAATTTTCAATTTTAATTATGGTTAAGTTCGTCACTCTTACTATCTATCTACATTTGCCGCATCCTCTTCATTAGAGGTTACCGTGTACAGGATTTTGGGGACTCCCTAGGAATGACATTGAGAGTCCTTAACACTTAAGCCATTCCATTCAACACATGTATCTCTATTACCGCCTCCAAAGTCTGCCTTTTCGCAGTCTGAAAAAGAGAATATAGGTGAGGTTGAACAAGCATTATCTAAATAACCCTTGGTTGCTTTTTGAACAAATGCTCCTGTTCCATTTGGGATTTTTGTACAAGATGTATAATTATCTCCACCTAACACCCAGATATCAACACCGCTTTTATTATAAAGACGATAAAATTCTTTGCCGCACCCGAGTTTATTGTATAAAAATGCAAAGATTTCCCATTTTACTATATCGTCAATATCTGGATTTTGGGTCTCGTAATCTCTATCTCCATCATTATTTTCGCCATCAAATTGTTTATTAATGCCTGATGCTAAAATCACAAAGGGCACTTCTGTCCAGTTAGATCCACTATCAACACTAATTCGGGTTGTGGAGGTATTAATCTGGTTCATATATGCGCCTAATTGGTGACAGATGTTTTGAGGAGTGGTATCGGTAAGACTGCCCTGCGCACTAGGACTTCCTGCAACGTCATAGTGGAATATTTTTCCAAAGGGATCCGAAACATCTGCCCTTGGGAGCCCTAGGTCGTGATAAGGAACGAAGCCACTAAATGTGTCTCCTTTTCCATCACCATTACTATCAGCATAAGGTAAATGTCCATTTTTTATAAGAAATCCCTCAAGAGCGTCTTTTACAAGCTCTAGTTTGTTTTCACACCTTTTAATGCGATTTGTTTTTGAGAGATTAAACATTAAGTTGAGCGAAAGACTAAGCAATAGCCCAACTACAACCAACACTAAGGCCATTTCTAAAAGGCTAAAACCAGCTTTATTCCTACAAGATACCATAATCACATCCATAACTTAATTTTTTATCTATCGAACCACCAATAAAGTGTATTTGCATTATTTACGTCTCTAACAGAATCATAGTTGCCTCCTTGCCATCTTACGTTTCCCTTTTGGGCATTACCATCATCAATTTTTTGGTCAATTGATTGGGCTACCCAGGCTGGAACTCTGGTGGCAACGATTCTATTATAATTTTGATAAGGTCTAGCACCTCCTTCAAAGGAAAATTCCCCATTAAATATATGTCTTTTATCATTCTCCTGGACAAGTTGCTGTTTTTCTAATTCATCCCAAGCCTTATCATTATCATCTATGATTCCATCTGGTGGATTTGAGATATCCCCTGCATATCTTCCCATTCTTTCTAAATAGGTAAGTTGGGCTGAGGCTACCATTTGTAATTTAGAAAAAAAGTTTTTCTCCTTGGCACTCTTTATTAGCTCTTTTCCTCTCAACACAGC
>NZ_JBMYBT010000074.1:0-14452 GCF_053993635.1 Desulfothermus sp.
ACAATATCTAAGTTCAGCGATTTCCACATCTGAAAAAATAGACAAAATGGGTCTGGAATTTGTACTCACATCAAAAATACCAGTCCTTGATGTAAACAGAGAACAACTTGAAAGGGAATCTATACTATTACAGGAGATAGTGCATAATTTATTTCCAGACCACAATATTTAAAAAATATGTTTTAATACCTCCTGGTTAGTATCTATGTCCCCGCCACTTTTATACGTACTTTCTCCCCCAGATATTTCTTTTGGTTCAGTACCTAAAATAAAAGGGAGAATATAACTCTCCTTTGTATTAGGACCTGCAAGTTTTCCATTTTTTGCATCTATTCTCGCCATTATTATCCCAGGGGGTTTTTTAAAATCCTCTAAAGGATAATCTTTTTCTACTTCTTTTCTGTATTTAACAAAGATTGGACACGCAGCCCTGGATCCAGTTTCATATTTTCCCATTGGAGCAGGCACGTCAAAACCCACATATACACCTGTTAATAGATAAGGAGTAAATCCCATGAACCATGCGTCCTTTTGTTCATCTGTTGTACCAGTCTTTCCAGCAATTGGTCTTTTTAGCGCTTTTGCCCTCCACCCTGTACCGTACTTTACAACCTGCTGCATTAAGTAGTCCATGATATATGCATTTTGGGGAGTTATGGCCTTTTTTATTATAGGCTTTATGGTCTCTACCTCTCTGCCAAATGAATCTTTTATCTCTTTTATTATTATTGGATCTATTACTGTTCCAAGCCTTGCAAATCCAGTGTAAGCCTTACATAGATTAAACAAAGACACAGAGGCACTTCCCAGGGCAACAGATAGATTTCTTGGGAAATCTGCCTCAAGTCCCATTTTTTTTGCCCTCTGGATAATTGCATCTATGCCAATTTTCATGGCAATCCTGATAGTAACCAGATTTCTGGAATAAACTAAAGCTGTTCTAAAAAGGGTTGGACCATATATGGTCTTTTCATAGTTTTCAGGCCGCCATGTAGAATTTGTGTGAACATCTCTATACACAATTGGAGCATCTAATATGACAGAAGCTGCTGTGTACCCATGATCCAGGGCAGCTGAATAAACAATTGGTTTAAATGCAGAACCTGTCTGTCTCTTTGCCTGAATTGCCCTATCAAATTGACTGCGGCTAAAATCATAACCCCCAACAAGGGCTAAGACCTCACCTGAGTTAGGATCTAAAGATACTATTGCCCCTTCAACCAAAGGCTCCTGCTCAAGATTTAAAATAATCTCACTATTTTTATCTATCTTATTTAAGGATGCATACACCACATCACCGAGTTTCAATACCTTGGTTGCATCTTTTATTTTTGGGACTTCTTCTGGTGCCTTTTCAGGATCTATTTTTCTACACCATGACATTGATTTAACAGGGATAAAACCAGTGTAGTTCCCAAATCTCACCTTAGCACCTTTTTTTTCAACCCTGGTTACAACAACTTTTATCCATTTACCTGCTTTTAGATCTTCCAGTAATTTTTCTGAATCCCTATTTAAAAATTTATTGATATTAGCCCTGGTTAAATGGTCAATTGGTCCCCTAAAGCCACGTCTTTTGGTAGAAGCTATAAGCCCTGCCTTAATAGCCTTTTCTGCTGCTATTTCATGTTTTATATCCATTGTTGTATACACGGAAAGTCCACCGCAATAAGTTCTATCCTCTCCATATCTTTTGATCAAAAATCTCCTTACCTCCTCTAAAAAATAAGGTCCTATCTTCCATGAGGGATCGTTCATTTTCTTCAATTCAATGGGATAGTTAAGGGCATCATCGTAATCTTGTTTTGTAATCATCCCAAGTTTCAACATTCTATTTAGCACATACTTTTGTCTAATCTTTGCCCTATATAAATGTTTGTATGGATTGTAATAAGAAGGGGCCTTTGGAAGACCAGCAAGTAAAGCTGCTTCAGCCAGACTTAAGTCTTTTGCATGTTTTCCAAAATATGTCCTGGCAGCAGCTTCAACTCCGTAGGCACCTGCACCAAGATATATTTGCGTAAGATATATGGTGAGTATCTCATCTTTGGTCAAATATTTCTCCAATCTATATGCAAGTATAGCTTCCCTGATTTTCCTCTTATAACTCCTCTCAGGACTGAGTAATATGGATTTAACCACCTGTTGGGTGATTGTTGAACCCCCTTGCACTATTGTACCAGCCTCTATATTTTTAATAGCTGCCCTCAAAATCCCCATAAAATCAATTCCCTTGTGGTGATAAAATTCACTGTCCTCTGCAGCTATAAATGCATTTTTAACGTAAGGGGGTACATCTTTTATGGAAAACAAAAACCTGTTTTGTTTGTAAAAATATCCAATGACTTTGTTATTGCGCGAATAGACTGTAGTGGTGAGACAGGGGCTGTAATCTGTGATCTTCTCAATTTTGGGAAGCCCCTTTGATATCCAAAGATAACCACCAATTATAAATCCAGCTCCCAACAATGCCAGTGTTAAAAATAATAGAACAATAATTTTTATATATTTCATTTTTTCCAAAAACTAAAGCCCATTAAAGGTAAGTCTGCCTTTTCCAAGGAGATCATGTAGATGAACAATACCCTTTACAACCATATTATTATCAACAACAGGAAGCACAGTAATCTCTGCCTGTTCCATGATATCCAGCATCCTTGCTCCAGTCTCTCCTTCCCTTCCAAATCTGGGATTTTTGGTCATAAAATCTTTAACAATACCATCTAAATCCAGTGTATTTTTGACCACCATGCGCCTTATATCGCCATCTGTAATAATCCCTTTTAATCTATTCTTTTCATCAACCACAATCACACATCCAAGGCCACCTTTATCAATGAGCTCAATGGCATCTTTTAATTTTGTATTAAGGTAAGCAATAGGCAAATTATCCCTCTGCATTATCTCATTTATGTCCATTGACAGCCTTCTTCCCAGATCACCACCAGGGTGAAATCTCTTAAAATCCTCTTTTTTAAATTCCTTCCACCTGGTCAATGAAACTGCTATTGCATCTCCAAGGGCTAAAGTAGCAGTGGTAGATGCAGTTGGCGCAAGGTTTAGGGTACACGCCTCCCTTGGCACAAAAATAGACAGAACAAAATCACTCATTTTTGCCAATGTAGAATCCCTTTTTGCCGTGAGGGCAACGATCTTAAGCCCAAGGCTTTTTAATACTGGAATTATAGCGTTTAGCTCGTCTGTCTCCCCACTATTTGAGATTGCAAGCACCACGTCTTCTTTTTGTATCATGCCCAGATCACCATGTGCCCCTTCAACAGGGTGCAGGAAAAACGCAGGTGTCCCTGTACTGCTTAAAGTAGCTGCAATCTTTCTCCCAACAAGACCTGATTTACCGATTCCAGTTACAACTATTCTTCCTTTGCAGGATGCAAGTAATTTCAAGACACTGTAAAATTCCCTGTCTAAATTTTTTTTGACCTCTAAAATACCTTCAACTTCTATATCCAGGACTTTTCTTGCAAATTCCACCCACTCATCTGGGGAACGCCCCTTCATCTTTGATGATCTCCTTGTTTTACAGTGATCAGTGTGTGTGGTCAGTGTGAGGTGAATAACACACACAGATCACACACACAAATCACACACAAGTTAAAATCTATTTATCAAAAACCAATTTCCCATATTCTTTGCATGGCTCAATTGGATAATTACCAGTAAAACACGCAAGACAAAAGTTATCTTCACCATCTACCGCCTTAAGAAGGCCATCAAGGGAAAGGTAATGAAGGGAATCAAGTCCAATGAACTTCTCAATATCTTTGACCTCATGGTTTCCAGCAATAAGTTCTCCTTTAGAAGAAAAATCAATTCCATAAAAGCAGGGAAATTTTATTGGAGGACAACTGACCCTCATATGAAGTTCCCTTGCTCCTAACTCCCTCAATTTTTTTATCCTTGTCCTTATTGTAGTTCCCCTAACAATGGAATCTTCAATAATAACTATTCGTTTGTTCTTTATCATCTCTTTTACTGGGTTTAATTTCATCCTCACCCCAAAATCCCTCATGTCCTGTGAAGGCTGTATAAATGTCCTTCCCACATAATGATTTCTTATCATAGCATTTTCATAAGGGATTAAAGACTTTTGGGCATATCCAACTGCAGCATATACCCCTGAATCTGGAAATGGCATACAAAAGTCCGCTTCAACAGGCGCCTCTTCTGCTAGAGCCATTCCCATCTTCTTCCTTGCCACATAAACATTCTTGCCAAATACAACAGAATCTGGTCTGGCAAAATATATAAGCTCAAATATACATGCACGTCTGCCTGGTATTTCCTTGGTCAAAGAATAACTCTTTAGATGCCCCTTATCAATTACTATCATCTCACCAGGTTCTATTTCCCGCAAATACTCAGCTTCCATAAGGTCTAATGCACATGTCTCAGAGGATAACACATAGCTTGTACCCATCCTGCCTAATACCAGAGGTCTAAATCCGTGAGGGTCTCTTAACCCAATAAGCTTATCGTTCACTAGCATAACCAATGAATATGCCCCTTTCACTTTGGCACATGCAGAAATTATAGCCTCCTCTATATCCTTTGAACACATCTCATGGGCAATTAAGTGGACAAATATCTCACTGTCCATTGTAGTCTGAAACAGGGAGCCTCTATTTTCGAGTTCTTTTCTTAATGAAATAGTATTTACCAAATTTCCATTATGCCCAATTGCCATGTGAATACCTTTAAAATACGTAATAAATGGCTGGACATTTCTAAGTAATGATGCGCCAGTTGTAGAATAACGCACATGTCCAATGGCAATATTTCCTTTTAACTCTTTAGAGAGATGTCTTTCATTAAACACTTCAGCAACCAGACCCATGCCTCTCTCTTCCCTTAATTTCTTCCCATCCCACGTAACTATTCCAGCCCCTTCTTGCCCCCTGTGCTGCAGGGCATATAGTCCAAAATATGCAAGCCTTGCTGCTTCTTTGTGATTATATATGCCAATTAGTCCACAGGATTCTTTTTTCATTTATTTTTCTCCACTATAGTATTCCTGAATAGAACGAACCTGATATCCTTTGCCCTGTTTAAGTTCTTTTAGGGCCATAACCATTGCCTTGGCTGCTGCCACTGTAGTAGTATAAGGGATGTTGTAAAGCAGGGTAGCACGCCTAAGAGAAGAAGAATCCCTTGCTGTGAGTTTACCTGACTTGGTATTTATAATCAGGTCAACTTCTCTGTTTTTAATCATATCCAGGATATTGGGACGGCCCTCATATACCTTGTTTACTATTTTAGGCCTCACACCATATTTTTCTAAAAACCCAGCAGTCCCTCTTGTTGCAACTAGTTCAAAACCAAGTGCTTCAAAACCCTTTGCAACCTCTACAATCTTTGGTTTATCTCTATCATTTACTGAAATAAATACCCTACCCTCTTTAGGCAGGATCTGACCAGCTCCAGCCTGTGCCTTTAAAAAGGACATACCAAAACTAAGGTCAATGCCCATAACCTCACCAGTTGACCTCATTTCTGGGCCTAAAAATACATCTACCCCAGGGAACCTATTAAATGGAAGTACCACTTCTTTAATGGAAGTAAATCCCCACCTTCTCTTTGACCAGGGATCCAGTTCTTTCAAGGTATGTCCCATCATCACATATGTGGCAAACTTTGCAAGGGGCACTCCAGTTGCCTTGGATACAAAGGGCACTGTCCTAGATGCCCTGGGATTTACCTCAAGGACAAAAATCTCACCATCCTTAATTGCATATTGAATATTCATAAGTCCAACAACATTTAGCTCTTTTGCAAGGGCCACTGTCATATGGTGTATCTGTTCTTTTATCTCATCAGACAATGTATGGGGCGGGATAACGCATGCAGAATCCCCTGAATGGATCCCTGCCTCTTCAATATGTTCCATTATACCAGCAACATACACATCTTTTCCATCTGATAAAGCATCCACATCTATTTCTATTGCATCTTCCAAAAACTTATCCAACAATATAGGGTGATCTGGACTGATTACCACGGCTTCTCGAAAATAGGACCTTAATTCAGATTCATCATAAACAATCTCCATGGCCCTGCCACCAAGCACATAAGATGGCCTCACCACAAGGGGATATCCTATATCTTTTGCAAGTTTAATGGCTTCTTCTTCTTTGGTTGCTGTTGCATTAACAGGTTGCTTTAGATGAAGCTTCTGGATCAATTCCTTAAAACGCTCCCTATCCTCCGCCCTATCAATACTATCAGGGGAAGTTCCAAGTATGTTTACCCCAGCCCTCATTAAGGGCACTGCAAGATTTAATGGTGTTTGTCCCCCAAATTGGACTATTACGCCATAGGGTTTTTCCTGTTCAACAATATTTAAGACATCCTCAAAGGTTAAGGGTTCAAAATAGAGTTTGTCTGAAGTATCATAATCTGTACTAACAGTTTCTGGATTGGAATTTACCATTATTGTCTCTATGCCAAGCTCTTTTAATGCAAAGGATGCATGCACACAACAATAGTCAAATTCTATCCCCTGACCTATCCTATTTGGACCACCACCTAAGATCATAACCTTTTTTCTATCTGTTATCCTTGCTTCATTCTCTTTTTCATAGGTGGAATAATAATAGGGAGTATATGCCTCAAACTCAGCCGCACAAGTATCAACCAATTTGTATGTGGGATTAATATCTACAGATTTTCTTAAATTTCTTATAGACAGCTCATCTAAGTTTAAGCAAAGACCAAGCTGTTTATCAGAAAAGCCCAGCTCCTTTGCCCTTTTTAACATATAAAAATCTTCTTCATCTTTAAAGGCAGGGGATTTCTTTGCCCATTTTTTTAATTTATTTTCAAAATCCACAATTTCTCTTATTTGTCTTATAAACCATGGATCAATATATGATTCTTTGTATATCTCCTCATCTGATAAACCAACCATTATAGCATATCTGAGATACTGGACCCTGTTTGAATTAGGGGTCCTCAATTTATTTAAAATTTCTTCTTTTGAAGGGATGTTATCATCTAGTTTAGAGAGTCCAATATGGCCTGTTTCTATTGACCTAAAACCCTTTTGTAAGGCCTCTTTAAAGGTACGGCCAATGGCCATTGTCTCCCCTACACTCCTCATGGAAGTTGTGAGCTCATCCTTTGAGCCTGGAAATTTTTCAAATGTAAATCTGGGAATTTTTACCACAACATAGTCAATAGATGGCTCAAAAGAGGCAACAGTTTCTTTGGTGATGTCGTTTGGGAGCTCATCTAAGGTATAACCCACTGCTAATTTTGCAGCTATCTTTGCTATTGGAAAGCCTGTGGCCTTAGACGCCAGGGCAGATGACCTGGAGACCCTTGGATTCATCTCTATTACCATTAACTCTCCAGTATCTGGATGCACAGCGAACTGGACATTGGATCCACCTGTTTCAACTCCTATAACCTTCATTATATCAAAGGCTGCGTTTCGCATTATTTGATATTCCCTGTCTGTTAAGGTCTGGGCAGGGGCAACAGTTATGGAATCTCCTGTATGG
The DNA here is from genome assembly GCF_053993635.1 of Desulfothermus sp. Lineage (NCBI taxonomy): Bacteria > Pseudomonadati > Thermodesulfobacteriota > Desulfovibrionia > Desulfovibrionales > Desulfothermaceae > Desulfothermus > Desulfothermus sp. Next base: position 7,521 of record NZ_JBMYBT010000074.1, read on the forward strand.
ATGCCCATAGGGTCTAAATTCTCAATAGTACAAATAACAACACAGTTGTCGTTTTTATCCCTCATAACTTCTAATTCAAATTCCTTCCACCCAAGCAGGGATTCTTCTAACATAACTTCTGAACTCATGCTAGCAGATAGACCCTTGGCAGCTATTTGCTCAAGTTCTTCAATATTATAGGCAACTCCTCCACCAGTCCCTCCCAAAGTGAAGGCGGGTCTCACAATTATTGGAAATGGGATGTGATTAGCTATTTCCCTGACCTCATCTAAATTCCTCGCTATTCCACTTTTTGGGACCTTGAGCCCAATTTTGTCCATTGCCTCTCTAAAGAGTTCTCTACTCTCAGCCCTTTTTATTGCATCGAGTTTTGCGCCAATCAATTCAACCCCATACTTTTCTAAAACACCCATCTCAGCCACTTCCACAGCTATATTAAGTCCTGTTTGGCCACCAAGGGTTGGAAGGAGTACATCTGGTCTCTCCCTTTTAATTATCTCCTCAACAATATCTGGGGTAATAGGCTCAATATAGGTCCTGTGGGCCATATCAGGATCAGTCATGATAGTTGCAGGATTTGAATTTATTAAAACAACTTCATAACCCTCTTCTTTTAGGGCCTTTATGGCCTGGGTCCCTGAATAGTCAAATTCACATGCCTGACCAATAATGATTGGACCAGAGCCAATTAGCAAAATTTTCTTTATATCTGTTCTTTTTGGCATAAATGTAACCCTTTTTTTAACCCACTTTTAGTAGAGTTAAATTAGTTGTTAATATTTTTTCCAAAAAACATAAGGCTACTTATACTTAATAGGTTTTATCCGCAAGGAAACTCGACCATCCCTATACTCTATAATGTTAAATTGGGCAAGGAGCTTAAGTGCCCTCTCAATAACATCCCATTCAAGTAAAGTATATCTTGGAAGTCGTTCTCTAAGACTTGACAATTTACCCCTTGAGTCCAAATAATAAAGGGTAGCTAATACATATTTTATCTCAGTGTCCAATTCTTCTATTTTATTTATCTGTTTCCAAATGGAGTCTGGAAGCTCAAGAAGGGGAGTTAGGCCTATTTTCTTTATTAATTTCCCCATGTATTATTATCCTCTAAGAAATTTTGAAAAATCCTTGATTAGAACTAAAAATTAGTTAAAAATATTAGCATGGATAGACAGGCAAATCAGCTCATCTACCAGATTTTGTAATAGACATTTAATCAGCTAGCAAGACAAAAAAAATTTCCTCAGAGGTAAAATTATGGAGCAAACAAATTATAAGACCATTCGCCAGTTAAAAGTAAATCAACGGGCAAAAATACTTGAAATAAGGGCTAATGGAGAATTAGGGAGAAGAATCAGGGACATGGGAATTGTTCCAGGGGTAGAATTAATGGTAGTTGGAAGGGCTCCATTAAAAGACCCTGTTGCAATAAAGATAAATAACTTTACAATTACCCTGAGGAATAATGAAGCAGATCACATTATAGTTGATACAAACTTATAATCATTAAAAAGACATGAGTTATGAAACACAATCTAAAACAAATAAATGAATATTGCTTTGAAATCCCAAAACAGGGAAAGATGAGGGTGCCAGCAAGGTTGTTTGGGGATAGAGAATTAATAGAAGAGCTGGAGCCAAAGGTATTTGAACAAGTTGCCAATGTAGCCACCTTGCCTGGAATTGTAAAGGCCTCTTACGCAATGCCAGATGCACATTGGGGTTATGGATTTCCAATAGGAGGAGTTGCTGCGTTTGACCCTGATAAAGGTGGAATAATCTCTGTTGGAGGAATTGGATATGATATCTCATGTGGAGTGAGGACATTAATTACCAATTTATCAAAGGAAGAGGTGGAAAGTAAGCTTAATTTAATTGCAACTACCTTATTTAAAAGAATTCCTGCTGGGGTAGGATCTGAAGGTCTTATTAAATTATCTGAATCTAAACTAGATGAAGTGCTTTTAAAGGGTGCTCACTGGGCAGTAGAACACGGATATGGGTCCAAGGAAGACTTAGAATTCATTGAAGACGGTGGTATGATAAAAGGGGCCAAGCCTGATAAGGTCTCTTCTACTGCCAAAAAAAGGCAAAAAAGACAGATTGGCACCCTTGGTTCTGGAAATCACTATCTGGAAATCCAATATGTATCAAAAATATATGATGACAAAACAGCAAAGATCTATGGCCTTAAAAAAGGCCAGGTAGTAGTGACTATACACTGCGGCTCAAGGGCACTTGGCCATCAAATTGGCACCGATTATATCCATATCTTAATGAAGGCAGCTGAAAAGTATGGAATTTATTTACCAGAAAGAGAGCTTGTTTGTGCGCCAATATATTCTAAAGAAGGGCAAGATTTTTACGGAGCCATGGTGTGCGGCATAAATTGCGCCCTGGCAAATAGACAGGTCTTAACTCATCTTGTGAGAGAGTGTTTTTTTGAAGTATTTCCAGGAGCCACTTTGACCCTTTTATACGATGTTAGCCACAATACCTGCAAAATAGAGGTGCACAAGATTAATGGGCAAAGCAAAAAATTATTTGTCCATAGAAAGGGCGCCACCAGGGCATATCCCCCAGGATCTTTAGAGATTCCAGATAAATACAGAGAGGTTGGACAGCCAGTTATAATTGGTGGAACAATGGGAACTGCATCTTATATTCTTGCTGGAAATAAAGGGCAACAAGACCCTGCGTTTTATTCTGCATGTCATGGAGCTGGAAGGTCTATTAGCAGACGCCAGGCAACCAAAAGATGGAAGGGAAAGGATATAATAAAATCCCTTGCACAGCAGGGAATAATTATAATGGCTGCAAGCAAAAAGGGAGCTGCAGAAGAGGCTCCAATGGCTTATAAGGATGTAGATAAAGTAGTAAATTCTACCCATGAAGCAGGACTTGCAAGAAGGGTTGTAAAACTAAGGCCCATGTGTTGTATTAAGGGATAAATGAATGGAGGTAAAGTTCGTGATTCGTGATTTGTAATTCGTGATTCGGGATTCGGAAACCGTGAACAGTGATTCGTGATTCGGGAACAGAAAGAGAGAAAAGTAGTGAACCAATATACCAATACACTAATACACCAATATACCAATAATCGTGATTTGTGATTCGTGATTCGGGAACAGAACAAAAAGAGAAGTAACCCAATACACCAGTAAACCAATATACCAATACACTAATACACCATTAACCGTGATTATTGAAAAAATTCTTTGCAGTGCATGCTTACTTGGCTTAGCCTGCAGGTATGACGGCAACTCAAGGCCAAACAATAAAGTTATTGAGCTTATAAAAGACTATATTTTAATTCCTGTTTGTCCAGAACAACTAGGCGGCCTACCCACCCCACGAGAATGCTCTGAAATCAGCGAAACAAAGGTTTTCACCAGATCAGGCAAAGATGTAACCCAAAATTTTATCCATGGAGCAAAACAGACTGTATATATTGCCAAGCTTCTTGGAATAAAAAAAGCTATCTTAAAACAATACAGCCCTTCTTGTGGATGTGGAAAGATATATGATGGGAGTTTTAGGGGGAAAATAATTGAGGGAGATGGTATAACCACTAAACTTTTGAAAGAGGAAGGAATTTTTGTTATTAGTGATGAAAATATAAAGGCAATTTTTTCAAAATAATAACTTACAAACAAATACCCATTTTTTTATTGCTACATACTTGCAAAAAGAGTAAAGTTATAAACGTAAATTTCAGAAAAGGGGCCTAAAAATGAAAAAATTAGTATTTACATGTTTGATATGTTGTATGTTATGTCCTTTTAAGGGATTTGGACTAAAACCAATCAAAAAAAAGAAAAAAAATATTTTAAAAACTCAAAAAAATTTTTTGCAAAAAACCGGTATTATAAAGGACATAAACAATAAGCATTTGAGCATATATATGTTGAATGGTTCTGTCGCAATTTTTAAAATTAGCAATAATTGTAGGATAAGGGGAAGAAAGGAAAATATTTCTGAATATAAAGAGCAACAGTATTTAAGTATGAAAAATTTCCTTAATAAAGGTTACAAAGTAACAATTTTTGTAGATCCTAAGGATAAGTTGGTCAAACTTATTTATATAAAGGAGATCCCACAATGAAATCAATTTTAAGATTGATTACAATAAATGTGATTTTTCACGTAGCCTTATCTTATGGGGGCACAGTATTTATGGGAGATTATTGTGCTACTCCCCCATTTTTAAGCCAGTCAATTTATCCAAATGTACTTTTAATTTTAGACAATTCTGGATCTATGAATGAATTCGCATATAAAGAGAGTAGTGACTGTAGAAGTTGGAATGGTGCAGTACAGACAGTATATACAGGTTATAATGTATCTACAACCTATTATGGATATTTTGATCCAAATAGTTATTATGATTATGACACAACCAATGAGTATTTTTATAAATCTTCAAGTGGAAGATGGAGCGGAAATTTTTTAAACTGGCTTACTATGAGAAGAATAGATGTAGCTAAAAAAGTCTTGATTGGAGGGAAAATAGATACAGGAACAAGTTATGTATTAATTGGACAGACTCCTGATAGGGATTTTAGAAAAATTTATGATGATACTAGTTCTCCCTATCAAACTCCATTCCATGATTCTCTATACTTCTATTTTTACAGTTATAGCGGTTATTTATATTTTTCAATCAGACCATACAATGGAAGGGATTATACAGGATGTGTTGATATTGATGAATCTTCGTCATTTGGTACTTTTAGGGTAGCATTGAAGGTTTCCTCCAAACCAGACGGATTAATTCAAAGGACGTGGGACAGGATGAGATTTGGTCTGGAAGTTTTTAATTATGACAACGGAGGACGGATAATATCGGATATAAATGGGCCAGGAACCAATAATCCCTTAATTAATGAAATAAACAATGTTGCTCCAAGCACATGGACACCCCTAGCTGAGAGTCTATATGAGGCAATTAGATATTTTAAAGGCGATTCTTCTGCTTATAACTCAGGTAGTTATACGTCACCTCAACAATATCGGTGTCAAAAGAATTTTGTAATAATGATAACTGACGGAGAATCCACCAGAGATACCAATGTACCTGGTACTTGTTTTTCTGGATCTGTTTCAGACAGTAACTTTGATGTGCAGACTTACATGGATGATATTGCCTCTATTGAAGGATATTCCTCTCAAAAGTGTTCTAAAGCAAATTACTCTGATGGTACATACTATTTAGAAGGTGTTGCCTATTATGCTCATACCAATGATTTGTTATCCTCATTTGGTGGTATTCAAAACCTCACTGTATATACTGTGTTTTGTTTTGATCAATCAAATACTGCGAAAGAAATATTAAAAATGACAGCAAAATATGGAGCTTTTGTGGATAAAAACAACAATTATATTCCAGACTTGCAGTCTGAATGGGATGAAGACGGTGATGGAATTCCAGATGCCTATTTAGAAGCTCAAAATGGATACATTTTAGAGACTGCATTGAAAAACGTGTTAACAGACATATTGAAAAAAACAGCTTCTGGTACCTCTGCCTCTTTGTTAACTAAAAAGACTAGAGTTGGAAAAAACTTAATCCAAGCAGTTTTTTATCCTAAAAAACAATTCTCTTTAAATGAAATTGATTGGGTAGGATATTTGTATAATTATTGGTTTTATTTAAATTCATATACATCAAATATAAGAGAGGACACTATATCCAATAAAGCTCTTGATATATGTAGTTCTGGTTCAATTGGAGGAGATTTAATCTTAAACTTTTTAATTGATAATTCCACTGGTGATTTAAATATAGAGGCCTATAATAGCGATTGTTCTGGCACAAATTCCTCAATTAATACTACCTATATGTCATTGGATAATATAACTCCTGTATGGGAGGCAGGTGAAAAATTAAAGAATGTAAATTCTACTCAGAGAATTATATACACATATACAAACAATACTAGACCCAACGAAGCTAAAGACCTAGAAGAGCTAACTAATTTAAATTCTACATTTTCTTTTTTATTCGGAGATGAAGATGGAGACGGAATAATAGATAATGAGAGTAGTTCTTTTGGTACTCTCATATATTCACCTATTACTTATAATGATTTAAAAAATTACATTTATGGAATAGACATATCAGGATTTAGAAATAGAACATCAGATGGAAACAATGTTTGGAAACTTGGTGATATAATATATTCTACCCCAAAAATTGTTGAATATGACGACTATTCTGTAGTGTTTGTTGGAGCTAATGACGGAATGTTACATGCATTTAAATTAGGCAAACTTCGATATGATGGACTTGCTGCCTACCAATCAGTAAAACTTTGTAACGACAAAGGTGGCTTATGTAATACAAATGAATTAGGAAAAGAACTTTGGAGCTACATCCCGAAAAATTCCCTACCATATTTAAGGGCCCTGGTAGATACCAAGTATTGCCATTTATATTATGTGGACCTTATGCCATTTATAATAGAATTAGATACTGATAGTGATAAAAAAATAGATAAAAGAATACTTATAGGTGGCATGAGGCTTGGAGGTGGTGTTGGGTGTTCAGGTACTAATTGTGTAAATCCACCGTTAGATACGTGTCCTTCTCCAGCAACTTATAACCCTGCAACCAATAGTTGTATTGGACTGTCCTCATACTTTGCCTTAGATATAACTAATAGTACTTCGCCAAAATTTTTATGGGAATTTACAGATCCTGAACTCGGTTTTACTTATTCAGGCCCAGCTTTAATAAAAAAAGATGGTAATTATTACGTAATGTTTGCTTCAGGACCAACTAATTATAACGGTGAATCTGATCAGGACTTAAAACTTTTTGTTTTACAATTAAATAGTGATCCCTCTTTAAATAGTTTTTTTACCATATCCTCTGTTTATAAAATAGATAGTTCTGTTTCTTCAACACTTTCGCCTTTTAACAAATC
>NZ_JBMYBT010000075.1:0-16489 GCF_053993635.1 Desulfothermus sp.
GCCACAATGATGTTTGGCCATGTGGAAACAATGGAAGATAGGATACTCCATCTTATAAGGTTAAGGGATCTGCAAGATAAAACCAGGGGATTTACTGCCTTTATTCCGTGGGGTTTTCAACCAGACAACACACGCATTAAGGCCAGAAAAATCACATCTGTAGAATATTTGCGTCTTCTTGCCATATCCAGAATAGTGCTGGATAATTTTGACAATATTCAGGTATCATGGGTCACCATGGGACCAGAAATTGCCCAACTTGCCCTGTTTTTTGGCGGAAATGACTTTGGCTCAACAATGATTGAAGAAAATGTAGTTGCAGCAACAGGGGTAAAATTCAGACTCTCAATAGAGGAAATAGAAAGATACATATCTGAAGCTGGTTTTGAGCCAAGACAGAGGCGGATGGACTATACCCTAGTAACCTAATTACTTTGAAACAAACAACTTCCTCTATCATGAAAGAATCAGATACAAAAATAAAATTAGGAAAAATAGGCTATCTAAATGTCCTGCCAATATATTACCCTTTAGAAAAACAGGTCATAAAAAATTCCTTTGAAATAATAGAAGGCATTCCAGCTCAATTAAATCTGCTCGCATCCAGAGGAAAACTGGATATAAGTGGCACATCTTCAATAGAGTACGCCAGAAATTTTGAAAAGTACTTACTCATTCCCAACATCTGTATAGGCTCAAATGGACCAGTTATGAGCGTGCTTTTTTTAAGCAAAATTCCTATAAAGGATCTAAGTGGAAAGAAGATTGTATTAACTGCCCACTCACACACATCAGTTACTTTGCTCAAGATATACCTAAAATCACAAAATATTGAGCCAGAATATGTTGTGGGTGATGTAACAAAGTCTATTTACAATAAAGATATTTATGCGGCCCTTGCTATTGGAGATGAGGCACTTTATCTACGAGGAAATACCAATTTTCCCTATGTGTTGGATCTGGGCGAGGAATGGAGAAAATTAACTGGCCTACCCTTTGTCTTTGGGGTGTGGGTGGCAAACAAAAATTCTCTTAACCAAATAAAAGACAAAATTAAATACTCATGTAAATTACTCCTCCAGGCCAAGGACTGGGGAAATCAACATCTTGAGATGTTTGCAAAAATCATTGAACAAAAAAACATCCTTTCTTACAATGATGCCTTAAAATACTTTAAAGGACTCATATACGATATGAAAGATAATTATATTGAAGGGCTAAAACTTTTTTATAAATTTTCATATGAATATTCCTTAATAAAAAAATTTCCTGAGATTAATTTTATTGAACTTTAGTCTTCAAGAAGCTTTTTTTCCTTTGGCGTACAATCTATTATTGTTTTGCATCACACGGAATGTCGGCACCGTGAGAAACAACACAAAAAAAGAGTTAAGAATATACCACAGAATTTGCATTTATTAGCAAAGGCGATTAATGAAACATTTAATTCTTTTTTAAACCAATTTAATTTATAGGAGAATTAATTATGAGAATAGATTCTTTTTTCAATATCAAAGAAAGAGGAAGCGATATTAAAACAGAATTTATAGCAGGGATTACTACCTTTTTAACAATGTCTTATATAATTGTAGTAAATCCAATGATACTTAAAAAGACAGGAATGAGTTTTGAGGGAGTTCTCTTCGCTACAGTGTTGGTAAGCTCCATATCTTCAATCTTAATGGGACTGTACGCAAATTTGCCATATGCACTTGCTCCGGGCATGGGGATAAATGCTTTTTTTACATTTACTCTAGTTTCTGAAATGGGAGTTCCTTGGCAGAGTGCCCTTGGTGCAGTATTTATATCAGGAATTTTATTTATATTTTTAACCATTACTAAGGTCCGCACCATAGTTGTTTATGCAGTTCCTGAATCCTTAAGGTATGCAGTGGCAGCGGGTATAGGTCTGTTTCTGGCCTTAATTGGGCTTTCAGATATAGGATTTATAAAGTCAGGGGCAACGGTGGTTACTTTCGGTGGATTTAATGAAAAGACCATTTTGTTTTGTGTAGGTTTGGTTATTACTTCTGTTCTTGTGTCCAGAGGAATAAAAGGTGCCCTTTTACTTTCTATCTTTATCAATTCCACAATTGCAGTAATAGTATCTATCGTAGGAACCAAAATAGGGATCTTGAAACATCCCATTGCAACCTTTCCATCCCATTTTATATCCCTTCCAGATCCAGGTCTTTTCTTAAAACTTAATCTTTCGGGAGCGTTGACTGTTGCGATGATTGCTCCTATTTTTACCTTACTTTTTACCGATATGTTTGATTCTATATCCACTTTTTTAGGGGTCTCTCAAGTAGGCGGTCTTATGACAAAGGATGGTCAGCCACTGAATGTGGATAAGGCCCTCATGGTGGATTCCATTGCAACAACCCTTTCAGGGATTTTAGGAACTTCCTCAGCTACCACTTATATTGAATCCGCTTCAGGGATTAAAGAAGGAGGCCGTACAGGACTCAGCGCGGTGACAACGGGGATATTATTTCTTCCATTTATGTTTTTAAGCCCTGTGCTGAGTCTTATTCCTCCAGTGGCCACTTCCCCTGTGTTGATAATTGTAGGAGTGTTTATGGCACAATCTTTAAAAAACATAGAATGGACAAAAATGGACGAATCTATTCCTGCATTCATAGCCTTTATTTTAATTCCTCTCACTTATTCAATCACACAGGGGATAGTATGGGGATTTTTGATATATACTGCTATAAAACTTTTCACAGGTAAGTTTAGAGAGATCAAAATAGCTTTGATCATAATTGATATATTTGCTTTAGTTGCGCTTATTCTCATATCATAAAAGCAGAGGAAAGAAATGTTTAAAATGAAAAGGCTAATTCTTATTCTAAGCTTTCTTTATATAACCATATTAAGCGGATGTGCAAACAGCACAGATGGTTCGCCTAGAAAAGTGGTCTTACTGACCACTGCTGATCTTCAAAGCCAAATCCTTCCCTTTAAGACAAAGATAGATGGCGAGAAGAAGATAGTGGGTGGGTTTGAAAAAATAAGGAACATTTATGATGAATACACGTCCAAATATGCAAATGTAATTCTAATATCCACAGGGGATGATCTGTTTGGACCATTTTATAAGATATTTGAGGGTAAGCCAGAAATTGAAGGTATGAATCTTTCTGGATACAGTGTTGTTACCTGTGGAAACCATGAATTTGACAATGGCGTTGACTTCTATTTAAAAGCCATAAAAGATGCAAAGTTTAATATTGTATGTTCAAATTTGAGTATCAGTAACAACACATGTACCAATGTGATAGAGCCTTATTTTATAAAAGAGCTGGAAGGTGGTGTAAAGGTTGGATTTTTTGGCCTTGTCACCCCTGATCTGAAAAAGGTATCCAATGTGCAAGATAAAATAGAAGTCAAAAAACATATAATACCTGTGGCCAGGCAAATGGTAAAAAAATTAAAAGAAAAAGGTGTGTCAATAATAATCGCCCTGACTCATATAGGAAAGGAACTGGATTTAGAACTTGCCCAAAATGTAAGTCATATAGATTTTATCATAGGAGGACATGATCATATTTTTTTTCATGAAATAGTGAAGGATCCTTCAGGAGAGGATACTGTTGTGGTGCAAGCTGGCTCAAAGGGGATAAAAATAGGTGTTCTTGAATTCACAATTAAAGACAATAAGGTGGTTTCCTCTGTGTGGAAGACCATTCTTTTAGATGAGAATGTTCCAGGTGATATATCTGTACATCAAGCAATGCAATATTATATGGATAAATATGAGGAAAAAATGAGTGGGGTCATAGGCGAATCAAATGTGGATCTGGATGCAAGAAAGAGTATAATAAGAACTCAGGAGTCTAATCTGGGCAATTTTATCGCTGACTCCTGGACATCCTGGATTGACAATAATGCAATTGCCCTTGTTAATGCGGGTTCCATCAGAGGTGACAGAATATATCCAACAGGCAAAATAACCTATAAAACAGCCATGGATATGCTTCCTTTTATGAATGAGATATACGAGGTAGAACTTACAGGAAAACAACTAAAACAGGTATTGGAGATATCTGCATCTTCCATTGTTGTGCCTGGTGATGGATGTGATCCACAAGATAGACCATCATCTGGTGGTTTTTTCCAAGTGTCAAATATTAAGTTTGATATAGATTTAAAAGAAAGCCCTTTTTGTGCAATATATAATGAAGATAGAACTATATATTCCATTATTAACAAAGGTGAAAGGATAAAAGATGTGATGATATTTAAAAATGGCAAACCAGAGTCTTTGGCTCTTGAAAAAAAATATAAAGTGCTTGTAAATGGGTGGACGGTTTCAGGTGGGGATGGATATTATATATTTTTAGATCCAAACATACTGAAGAATAATACCACCAATATAGGTGTAGATTTATTTATTGAACATGTAAAAAAACTATCCCCTATCTTTCCTGAAGTAGAAGGAAGGATAAAAATAATAAGATGAAGATCTTTGCCACGTGTAGTATGCTAAAAGAAACATTAAGAAAAGCAGAAACTCCAAAAGCAAGGTACATAGCATGAGATAAAGGCTTTGCGAATAAAACTAATCGAGAATATTTAAAGATAGTTGAAAAAGTTGGATATATATCAGGAATTTTTATGCTGTTTTCCAGATCTTTTGAATGGCTATCCCACTAATTATAAAAATTAAGGCAATAATTGTGGATAAATAAATTTTTTCTCCAACTAGAAAGTGGATAAAAAATAAGGAGAGAAAAGGTGATAGATATATTAAAATACTAATTTTTGCTGTTGATTCTGCAAGTTTTAGTGCCTTTGACCAGAGCAAAAAGGTTATACCCATTTCAAATAATCCCACATAAATTGAACCTAAAACGCCATACAATGATATGGAATTGTGAGATAAATTTAAAAGAAATAGGATTGTTATTGCTATAGAGCCAAATACAAAATTTAAAAATAGCCTAAGTGTTGGATCCAGCTTGTCCTTTGTGTTCAGGACCCAATAAAGTGCCCATATAATAGTACTTAATAGAGCAAGGACTATCCCCATGGGACTTGTCTTAAAGTTTAAACTGAATATCTCACCTTTTGTGGCAATTAAATAAACACCAAAATAACTTAACAATAGTCCCACTATGTCTCCAAAAGTAAGTTTTTGCCCTAAAAAAAAGTATGCCATAATAGAAAGTGTAATGGCCCATGTATAGTTAATGGCCTGAGCTTCTTGAGCCCGCAGAAGATCATAGGCATAGAACAATATTATATAATATAAAAATGGATTTAACATGCCCAGGACAAATGAATACAAAAGATCTTTTAAATCCAATTGTTTTAACATTTCTATCTTTTTTTCAATGATTATAGTAAAAAATAAAACCAGGGTAGATACTATGCTGGCAAAAAATAAAAGATTAATTACTGATGTATACTTAAGAGAAAGTTTAAAAGCTGTAGCTACTGTTGACCAGATTGCAACAGAAGATATGCCAAATAAATACGCTTTTTTCTGATCTTTTTCCATGGCTTAAGTTTCATGACGTCATGGGTTACTTGCCCACATGGAGCGCAGCGAAGTAACGGTCAAGTGTACCCACTTGTTCGCTTTTTTTCTTTTATTTCAGATAATTATCTAAAAATTCCCTTGGCTTTAAAATCTCGATATCTTCATACGGATTTAGTTTTAATAGATGCTTATCACCACTCACTATTAAATCGCACTTACCCGCTATGGCCCATTCAAGGAATTTATTGTCATCTAGATCTTCACATGCCGTGATTTTTAAATTACCTGTATCAACAATTTCAGAATTTATAATAAAAAGCTCTAAAATATCTGAAATATCTACTCTAGGAAATTTTTTACTAATTTCCTCTGCTACTCTTATATATTCAAAAATTATCGGTTCTGAAATTACTGTGGTAAAGTTGCCTTTTCTCCAGTAGGTCAATATCTTGGATGGCGAACCTGAAAAGAAAATGCCTGATATAAGAACATTGGTATCAAGTACCACCCGCACTATCGAGACCTTACCTTCCTTATGGCCATTGCAATATCTGATTTTTTCAACCCAACTTCCTTTGCAGTTCTACGGGCCTTTTTTATCAAGGCATCAAATTCATCAATGGAAGGAGGAGATATCTTTTTCAAAATTACAATATCTTTATCTCCAAGCACAACAAATTGAGCACCAGCTTCAAGTTTTAGCTTTTTTCTGATATTTTCAGGTATTACCACCTGACCCTTGGAAGATAATTTTGTCGTTGCTACATTTGTCATGAATATTTCTCCCTCTCTATCCTTTTAAGTTTCTTACATGTAAGATGATATCAAAAGACAATGTGGATGGCAAATCTATTAAATCTATTTTTTAAACAAACAATAAATTTTTATTTAGTAAAGTTATAGTTTGACATTAAAACATAAGTTTATAAACCTGTGCTAACAAAAAAATATATTTTTATAAGCTCAATAAAAAATTTAAAGGGGATAAAAGGATGGAACCACTCTGTGTAAAGGTCAAATTTTTAGATGAAAAATTAAAGGGAAAATTAAGGTACGCCACAGAGTTGTCAGTGGGATTGGACCTTGTTGCAGCAATAGACAAGGAAATTTTAATTGAACCAGGAAAAAATGTCCTAATTGGTACAGGTATAGCTATTGAGATATTGTCCAAGGATATTGCTGGGTTTGTGTTTTCTAGAAGTGGTCTTGGCATTAAAGAGGGCTTAGTTGTAACACAAGGGGTTGGGGTTATTGATCCTGACTACAGAGGAGAAATTAAGGTTTCCCTTTTGAACATTTCTCAATCAGTTAAAAAAATTTACCCTGGCGACAGGATTGCCCAGTTAATATTTATGCCTGCATACCAGGCCAGACTAATAGAAACCTCACACCTCTCCCCCACAAAAAGAGGCAAAGGAGGGTTCGGACACACTGGAAAATGATCGGTTTAATTTTTTGTACTTTAAAAATATAAACAGTATATTAAATTAAGAGTAAAAAATTCTTGTTTTTTGTCTAGATTCAAGGAAAATCTATGTATAACTAAAATTTTTTAGTTAAAAATTTTTAACCGGTTTCATCTTAAAATGTATGAAAAATCATCTAAACTGGTTGGCATATAAATTGCTTCAATAAATATAAATACCTTCCTCCTTTTGCTAAAGCCAGGCCTTAAACTAATAAATTGGGCCTGGCTTTAAAATTTTACAGCCCTATTTCAGTAAGATTTAATTTACCTTCATACACAATTGTGGCTCCTCCAGTTAGGTAAAGGGTGTCTTCTTTTTCTATGGAAATTAAGAGTTTTTCTCCGCCAGAGGTAATTACAGGGATATCCTTTTTTTCTATATATCCCAATTTGTTTGCCATATAAGCAGAAGCAGCAGCGCCAGTCCCACACGCATAAGTCTCGGCCTCAACCCCCCTTTCATATGTCCTCAGGTATAGGCTACCCTCAGGTGTTATTGATACAAAATTCACATTAGTTCCATCTGGCTGAAACTTTTTATGAAATCTTATTTTTGATCCCAAAAAGTGCACATCTACATCATTAACGTTTTCAAAAAATAACACAGCATGTGGAACACCTGTGTTTACAAAATGCACCTTGTATATCTGTTCATTTAACTCAATATCAATCTCTTTTTGAATATCTTTTGGTTTAGTGAGTTGGACTTTAACAATCTTTTCTTTATCAAATACTTCTGCTTCTATTAATCCAGCGTCTGTTTCAAAAAAGTGTTTTTGGGGTGCGAGTGACAGCTTAAATGCAAGCCTGGCAGCACATCTGGAGCCATTCCCACACATCTCAGCCCTTGAACCATCAGAGTTATAAAAATGCCATTTATATGACGCCCTCTTATCATATATTCCTTTTTTGGTTAAAAAAATAAGTCCATCTGCTCCTATACAAAATTTCCTTGTGCACAACTGCCTGGCCCAATTTTCCATATCCAGATCAATTAAATGGGAATAATCATCCATATATATCAAGACAAAATCATTACCACTGCCATGCATTTTGTGGAAGGTTATTTGTGTGTCAAACTCCATAACCACTCCTTAAAAAGGATAATTGACTTAACTTAGCCTTGCTCATGAGTTTAAAAACTCTTTTAGTTCCTTTCCCACCCTAAAAAAGGGGAGTCTTTTTGGTTTTACCTCAACTTGCTCTCCAGTGGAGGGATTTCTTCCAATATAACCATCATACTCTTTTATCTTAAAACTACCAAAACCTCTGATTTCCACCCTACGTCCTTCTTTTAACGCCTCTTTTATTGAATCAAAAAAAATGTTAACAATAAGGGTTGCATCTTCTGTAGATAAATTTTCCTTTTTTGCAAATGCTTTTATTAATTCGCTTTTATTCATTTTCTCCCCCTTTGTTTCTGTTTTTAACTATGAAATCAAGATGTTAATACATTCTATGCAAAATTATATTTATTTGGTCAAGTATTATTTATATTTTTCTTTAAGATGTCTAAATTAAAGGGGAGGGTAAGCTCTGGGACGAGTAATTCACGATATTTTTTTACCTTCATGGCAATTTCTTCCATATTCTTACACGCAATTGAGTCTCTTTTAAACTTAAATAAAGGGACTTGATTTACAACGGCCATAGACACATTTGAGTCTTCATTTATTATTCCAAGAAGGTTTATTTTTATACCAAGGAAATTCTTACAGGCCAGTTTTAATCTTTGAAAAGTAGTTGTCCCTTCTTTTTTGTCTTTGGCCATATTTACTATTATAAAAAAGTCTTTTATATTGTGTTTGTTTTTTAAGACCTTAATTAGTGCATATCCATCTGTTAAGGATGTTGGTTCAGGGGTTACTACTATGATTTTGAATCTACTAATAGCTGCTAAGTTTATCACAGTGGAATTTATCCCTGCCCCTAAATCTAAGATTAAGAAGTGATATTTACTCAAGGAATCGTTTAGTTTTTTAAAAATAATTGTCTGAAGATCATTGTCCCACTCAACCAGCTCAGGTACCCCTGATGCAGCTGGTAAAAACTCCAGGCCATGTTCAAGGGTAATTAACACATCTTCTACCCTAGTATCAGGACCAAGCAAATATTCGAGATTTTTTTCAGGAGTTATTCCTAGAAGGATATCAAGGTTGGCAAGACCTAGATCACAGTCAATCAAAAGGGTTGGTGATTTCATGCTGACTAAGGCATATGCAAGATTTAAGGCAATATTGGTTTTACCAACCCCACCTTTGCCACTTAATATTGATATACTTAAGCTTTTATTGGAATCTTTCATGTCCATAAAATACACTATTTTTGTTTAGTTTTTCCAAACAAAAAATTCTTTTCTTCTGAATTTACCCTCATCATCTCTTCCACAGACTTAAGGTCTATATCCACTATGCCAGCAGATACTACCCTGTCCTTTCCTTTATTCTTGGCCTCATACAAGGCCTTGTCAGCTTGTTTTAAAAGAAATTCTGGATCAATTTTTTTTCTACCCTTATAACAGCAAAGTCCTATGGAACAAGTCACTCTAAAACTACCATGCTCTTTATTTTCAAATTCAATATTTTTAATTGAATTCCTTATCCTCTCGCCAGTGAGTTCTCCTTGAACTAAAGAGGTAGAAGGAAGTACAATCACAAATTCTTCACCCCCATATCTTCCAATACTATCTGTCTTTCTACATTGTGTTTTTAGGTTGTTTGCAACTTCAATCAGCACCTTATCTCCAACGTCATGTCCCATGGTGTCATTAATTTTTTTAAAATTATCTAAATCTACAAACAAAATGCACAGGGGCTGTTTTGTTCTATAACATCTTTCTACTTCTATAGTAACAATTTCATTTAATTGTTTTCTATTTAATAAGCCAGTTAAAGGATCTTTCTTAGCCAAAATTTTGAGTTGCTCCATATTTTCAAAAAACGTAAGCACTGTAGGAACAATATCTCCACTTAAAGATAATACATTCCACTCATATAACATTTTTTTTTGAATGAGTTTTTTTATTTCTTCTACAGATGCACCACAAGCAGGACGAAAAACTACGAGCCCTTGCTTTGTGTTCAAACCATTTCTATCTATAATTTCTTCCAGCTTTTTTTGGATGATCCTTAATTCTTCTTCTATTTTTTTTACATTACTCTCTTTTTTGTCCATGGATATAAAGTAAATAGCTCCTTATAAATTTGTCTAGATCTCCATCTAGCACCTTGTCTACATTACCATCTTCAACATTGGTTCTGTGGTCCTTTACCAACCGATAGGGCTGCAAAGTGTATGTCCTAATTTGTGAGCCCCAGGCAATTGCACTTTTTTGAGAATATTCCTTCTGTCTCTCCTCTTCGATCTTTTTTAGTTCCTGCTCATAAAGCCTTGCTTTTAGTATTTTAAGAGCAATTTCTTTATTTCTAAATTGCGACTTTTCGTTTTGACACTGCACCACTATTCCCGTTGGTATATGAGTTACCCTCACAGCAGAACTGGTTTTATTAACCGATTGTCCTCCAGGTCCTCCTGCCCTGAACACATCTATCCTCAAATCTTCTTCATTTATATCTATTTTTATCTCTTTATTTGCCTCTGGATAAACATCTACAGATGCAAAGGAGGTATGTCTCCTTCCTGATGCATCAAAAGGGGATATCCTGATTAACCTGTGTATCCCCTTTTCGCCTTTTAAAAGTCCGTAGGCATAAGGTCCTTCAATAGATATTGTTGCACTCTTAATCCCAGCCTCATCTCCTGGGAGTATGTCTAATTCTTGAACCTTAAATCCCTTGTCTTCAGCCCACCTTTTATACATCCTAAGGAGCATCTGAGCCCAATCCTGTGCCTCTGTTCCCCCTGCTCCTGGATGTATTTCTAATATTGCGTTATTTTTATCGTGTTCATTTGATAAAAGTGTCTTTAATTCAAAACTATCCAATACCCTTTTAAAATGTCTTAATTGTTCTTCAGCCACCTGTAAAATTTCACTGCTTTGATCCTCTTCTGCAAGTTCAAACCACTCTTCCATATTGGACTTTGCCTGCTCAAGCTCATCTACTGCATTTAATTCTGATTCCAGTTGCGATTTTTTTTGCATCAGGGACTTGGTTTCCTCAGGATTGGACCATAGTTCTGGTCTTGATAATTCTTTGTCAATTTCTTCTAATTTTGACCTTAAAGGTTCTATGTCAAAGACGCCCCCTTAAAGTAGAGTATTTTTCTAACACTATATCTTTTTGCCTTTTTAATTCAGGTAGTTGTATGAGTTTTTCCACCATATTTTATCCTGCATTCTTTAACTTTTAGGTTAATAACATTAGTGATTCGTGACTCGTGACTCGTAATTCGTGACTCGTGATTTGTGATTGGTGATTCGTAATATGAATAATAAGAAGACGCACAATAAAATAGTTAACACTTCAATTATTTTATGATATTTAACATAAAATGTATAATCTTCAATTAGAAACACATTACCTTTTAAAAACCCTTCACTGTTTAAAGAAAGTTTTTTTACGATCTCACCTTTGGGTGAAATTATTGCAGAGATACCGCTATTAGTGGCCCTAATTATAAATCTGTTGGTTTCTATGGCCTTGAGTATTGCAAGATTTAGGTGTTGATAAGGCCCAGATGAATTTCCAAACCAGGCATCGTTGCTGATATTAACAATAAGATTAGTAGTATTTTTAACTAACTGAGCCACCAGATCTGGAAAGATTATCTCATAGCAGATTAATGTACCAATTGCAAGTTCCTTAATTTTTAGAGGTTTTAATACTCTTCCACTACTAAAATCCCCTGGACCTTCTACTATTTTACCAAGAAATCCAAGAATTTTTCCAAATGGTATGTATTCACCAAATGGGACCAGATGTACCTTGTCATAATAATCTGTTATCCTTCCATTGTATATCAAATATGCTCTATTATACCATCTTATTTTATCTTTGTCTATTTTATATGCAGGAGCTCCAGTTAGTAATATTATCTTCTTTTCTCTAAGATAATTTAGCAATTTATAACTTAACATATTTCTTTCCTGAATATAAAATGGCATTGCTGTCTCTGGCCAAACCACTAACGTATTATTACCATTGTTGTCTAGAGATTTATCTGTTAAGCTTATATATTTTTTAAGCGTACTTAATTGATATTTTTTATCCCACTTTACATATTGATTAATATTACCCTGTATTATAATAGCTTTTATCTTACCTTTGTAATCTATATTTTTGTTGTATAAAAAATGTCCCCATATATATATCAATAAAATGCTTAATACACCAGCAATTGTAGGTATTGTTTTTCTATTTTTTATCTCATATATCCATACAACTACAATAACAATAATTCCTGAAAATAGAGCTTCACCCATTATTTTAACGGGTTGAATAAATTTTGTATAATGTGTAAGTGCTTGAGGTATATTAATCCATGGAAATCCAGTTAAAAAATATGACCTTATATATTCAAGAGAAGACCATGTAAGAGATGCAATTAAGCCCTTTACAAACCAATTACAACTTTTTATAAAAAACAAAATTCCACCAAATATCCCAGAATAAATTCCCAAATAAAATCCAAGCAGTATTGGACAGGCTATTGCAACTAATAAAGGAACATTAGAATAAGTATGAATTGGATATGCTATCCAATATAGACATGATGAATAGATAATAGAACCTGTAATCCATGATAGCTTTATTGAATCCTTTAATTTATCGCATTCATTGCTAATATGGATAAATAATAGAGGATAGAAAATTACTAAAAAACCAATTTGTAAAAAAGGATTTGCAAACGCAAAAAAAGTACATATTATACATAATAAGTAAAACATTCTATCTGTAATCTATCTATGATTCTGGATACTGCTTTAAGTTCTCGGAAGGATTTTCACCTTTATCTATGGGATATATTAAAATTGAGCTAATATGTTTCTCATCAGCCTCTTTGATTTGAAAATTGTATCCCTTAACCTTGATAGTTTCCCCTTTCTGGGGAATTCTCCCCATCAATTCAGTCAAATATCCCCCAATGGTTTCAACGAATTCAGATTCTAAGTCTATTCCAAGCTGCTCTTTTAAATCCTCTAGAGATGTTCTTCCAGAAACCAGACATGAAGAATCTTCCAGCATTTGTATCTCTTCTTCCTTGGGACTGTCGTATTCGTCCTCAATTTCTCCAACTATCTCTTCTAGGATATCTTCCAGTGTAATGAGGCCTGAAGTACCTCCATATTCATCAATTGCAATGGCAAGATGTTGTTTTTTTGACTGAAATTCTACCAACATATCCTTTACATTCTTTGTTTCTGGCACAAACAAAGGTGGTCTCAATATTTCTTTTAATGATGCATTTTTTTTATTTATAAGGATGGGAAGTAGGTCCTTGGCATGGATTATTCCAATTATCTGGTCTTTGTTTTCCCTGTATATTGGTATTCTGGAATGTCCATTATTTATTATTATTTCAGCAACGTCTGTAATAGTTGCATTTTCCTCTGCACAGTCAATATCTGTTCTCGGGATCATAATTTCATAGACCTTTTTTTCACCTAGTCTTAAAAGACTTTTCAACATATAGGCGATATCTTTGGGAACCACATTATTATTTTCCGCCTCTTTAATTAATTCTTCAATAGATTGTATCCCTCTACTTCCTGTAAAGATACTCTTTATTGTACTCCATAATTTCCCTTCAGATCCCTCGTCCACAGATATTTACCTCCTATTATAATTTATTTAAATCCTTAGATTAACTCGAACTCGCCAATCCAAGTTAAAAATAATCTTTTATGGAGAAATCCTTATAAAAGAACAAATATCTTGTCTAATACCTAAAAGTTAGCAAGTGCTCTTTTGTTTATTGTATCCCTTTTCTAATTAAAGACAAATTTTTTAAAAAAACCCACCGTGCAATCTGGTCCTGACCTTCTTCTTCCTTAACTTCTTTCCACTTTATAACATTTTTGTCTTTAGGATCTATGATCCCCTGTTTTATAAATTGAAGCCCAATTTCAAGGTCCTTGGTTATATAGTCTTCGTTGTAGTTTCTAACCTGAGATAAGAGTAATATACTTATCTTCTTTTTTTCAATGAAAAATGATAAAAAAATTAAAATAATAGGAGGATTATTAATATCAAAACCAACTTCTCTTTTAAATTGACGGTTAATTTTCAGTCTAATTCCTCCAGCAGATATATTTATAATTGATATTGGATGGGAAACATCCATTTCTCCTTCTTTGGATTTTTTATATTCAAAAACAGGTTCTGGCAAGTCATAGATACTGTCTATTCTTTTTTGATGGTATAAAAAATATACCACAACCTTTTCAAAATCTTTATTACTAGCCTCAATCCTGAAATGTTTTCTCTTTTGTTTAATCTCTAATATATTAGGCAACTTAACTACAATAAAGTGAAAGTTTGTCTTTGAAAAAAAATATTGGATTTCAGATTCAAAATAATAATAATTCTTCACCCCTGGCCTCTTACCTGAGATACTAAAATAGACATAAACAGGCCTTTTATTCCATTCCTTAGTAGGTATAATATTTACAGGAAGTTCCAATACAATAGATCTTTTCTTTAATTCAACAGGACTGCAATTGGAAAAAAATTTATGTTTTTTTGAAAAACTAATCTCAAATTTGCTGCGCTCATTTAAGGTCTGCTCAAAAATCCGTCTAATTTCATTAGCTTTTTTAATTATAAACGGTTGTTTTTTTTCTAATTCTTTCTTCTTTTGATTTCTTTTTTGTAAGAGATAGAACACAATGCAGAGTAAAATAAGAAGTAATATAACTTCCAAAATAAGGATGGTAGTATCAGACAATTCCCATTTGTTATAGATAAAACTCTCGCTTACCCTGGCTAAATAGTTTTTGGCAAGTATGTTTATTCCCATGGATACATTATAGCAAAAGCCTTGCCATTACCTTGGCATCTTTTATGGTGTTTTTTATTGAAGAACATTCATTGGGCTGGTGTGCAGTACCAAAGATTGTTGCCCATACTGCTGCGGGAATATTGTTCTTCCTGGGATAAACAGCCACTGTGCCCCCACCTACACCCATAAATTTGGGTCTTGTGTTGTACTCCTCAAAAACTGCTTTTGCCAATTTTTTTACAAACTCATTTTCTTTGTCAGTGGGTGGGGAACT
Source organism: Desulfothermus sp. (assembly GCF_053993635.1). Taxonomy (NCBI): domain Bacteria; kingdom Pseudomonadati; phylum Thermodesulfobacteriota; class Desulfovibrionia; order Desulfovibrionales; family Desulfothermaceae; genus Desulfothermus; species Desulfothermus sp. Next base: position 15,136 of record NZ_JBMYBT010000075.1, read on the forward strand.
AAGCCCATGAACTATCTCAAAATTTACTTTGACACCATATTCTTTTTCTGTCTCCTGGAAAATTTTCTTAATTGTTTCAATCACTTCAGAGAGTTCATATGATGGAAGGACCCTACAATCCAGAAAAAACACGTCTTTTCCTGGTATGGTATTTATGTTGGGAACATTGGCCTCTTTCTTAGTTGGCTCAAAAGTGGATATTGGAGGGGAAAATAAAGGGTCTTGTCTGTCAAATAGTTTATATAGCCTCCTCAACCTCATAATTAGATCACTACTTGCTACTAGGGTATTTATCCCTTTTTCTGGCGTAGATGCGTGACACTGCTTTCCCAACACCTCTATTCTTAACCACAAAACACCCTTTTCAGCAATTTCTATTAAATCTGAATCCTTAGAACCAAAATCTGGCACTAAAAAACAGTCTTTTTGAGTGAATAACTCTTTGTGATATTTAAATAAAAACTCGAGACCATATTTGTTTCCAGTCTCTTCATCTGCTACCAATAAAACGCCCATATTGGTGGTGGGCTCAGTAGATGTATTAATAAATGCCTCAAGGGCAAGGATTGAAGATACTATCCCCTGATGATTGTCCTCTACCCCTCTGCCAAATATATAGTCACCTTCTTGACGCAATACATATGGATCACTTTCCCACAGGGATAAATCACCTGGAGGGACAATATCTAAGTGGGACACTATCCAAATGGTTCTATCCTTTTCTTTACCTGGTAGGATAGCTGCAATATTTGGCCGCTTTTTTGATGGTACCCGTGTGTCCTCTGCTGGTAATTCTTTTATAATAAGAGAAGGATATTGTCTTAAATAAGAAAGTAGGTACTCAGCCTTTTTTATTTCTCCTTCTCCACCATTTTCAGGCCCCAATGCTGGTAATGAGACCAGCTTTTTTTGTAATTCTATTACCTTTTGTTCCTGGTTATCCAAATAATTTAAAATAGTATCCATATATCCCTTTCTTAGATTAAAATTAAAAAAAGGTCCCCAAATTAGGGACCTCTTTAAATCTTATCTTCCCCTTGCTGCACGCTTTGAAGCCTTCAATGGATTAAGTTTTACCTTACCAGTCTTGTCAATTTCTGCCTTCACATGGGTTGCAAAGTTACATGCGCCATTTCTCCACTTCGCCCTAGGCCTTGGATAACTTGCACAATACTTCTCCCCTTCAAATTCAACAATTCTTTCACACCCTTCACAGTTTTCAACAATTGGCTCTAAAATTACACCTTTAAATTTTAGGCCTTGTTCTGTTTTTTCAGCACCCTGTAAATAATTTACCTTTTTTTTAGCCATAGATATAAAAACCTCCTCAATTTAGTGCGTCAGATTAAAGATA
>NZ_JBMYBT010000076.1:0-3576 GCF_053993635.1 Desulfothermus sp.
TTACTTCAACATCCAATGTTTCTCAGGGAAAGTTGATTTATGATCGGATTACCTCAGCCAGTGCCGGCTATGTGAAGAGTTATAATGTGATTGCAGAAGGTAAAGACCCTGTAACTGAGGTTTATAAGGTTAAATTAAATGTTGTTTTAGATGATTTTAAATTAAAGAACGCTGTGAACCAATTTATGGAGGATCCACGGTTTCAGCGTACATTTCAAGAAACCAAATTTGATGAAAGAAAGGTTGTGGTTTTGTATAAGCCCAGGACAGGATTGGATCTTCCATATAACTCAAAAGCAGTACAATCGGTGATGGATTTAATTGAGGACAGATTGTCGGGTAAAGGATTTAGAGTATTTTTGCCGTCCCAGTTAAAGAGGATCAGGGGACGAGCAGCTGAAATGGTTGTGGATGAAGAGACTGCAATAAATATTGCAAGACAGGAAACAGGAGATGCTGTAATTATTGTTAGTTTTGACGCAGGAAAAAGACCAACCAATGATGGGTATTATCTTATCTATGCAACACTTACTCTAAAAGCATATGATTGTACTACAGGTGAGCTTTTTGCAAATGTACAGGATAGGGGCAAGACCATAACCAGAGGCGGAGAATATGGTCTGCAGGATGGGGTCGCAAGAGTAGCTATAAAGATAGGTCCAAGAGTGGTAGATCGTCTGATTGGGAAAATAGTGAGACGTTTTAGCGGTGCCAGAGCCAAATTCGTTATGTTGATACTCAGGAATATAAATATAAATCAGCAAGATAAAGTTGAAGACGTGTTAGAAGAACTGGGTTGGAGATACAGGATTTCAAGACAAACAGGAAGTTACATGGAGGTTGAGATCTTTAATGAAGCTGATCCAACATCAGTAAGACGAATCTTAAGGAGGAGTTTTAAGAAAAAGGCTCTTGGGTTAATTCCAGCAGAAGTCTCTGGGGCAAGGGTCATATTTGAAGGAAGTTATTCTGGTGCAGGAGGAGGGTATTAACCATGAAAAAAAATTGGCTTGCTTTTATATTAATTTTCATTTTTGCCACTGGTTGTGCAACCACTCAAGTGAGCTCAAGGGGTGCATTGGTTAATGTATATCACCCCAATACAGTAAAAGAAGGGCTTGTGTGCTCTTCTGGTGGGGATAGTGGCATTTCTTATATGTATGTAGGAGCGGACACTATTAGTGGAAATGTATCTAAAAAAGACAAATATCTAATAGCCCAATTTGCCAGAGCAGTACTTGGAGAAACAAGGTTTATAAATCCTATTACTGTATCTTCAATGGAAGGTGAATACCCAGATCTCAGCATTAGGGTTGTAAACTTTTATGTTACAACAAAAAGTCAAGGTGGTGTGGTAAAGCGCTACGGTGTATTTCAGGCAAATTTTTCTGTGAGACAAGCTGGAATGCTAGAGTGTTCTACGGCTGATCCAATTTTAATAGAAAAGACTTATGTCCAGCCGGCATACAGAAAGGATAAGCTTCCTTCTGTTTTGAGAATAAAAGAAAAGCTTATTAAAGAGGCTGTTAGACGGGTAGTGAGGCAATTTGTTCCAGTTAAGTCAACAACACTCAGACCAGTTAAAGGTATGAGCGGAATGGCCAAAGGTGCTGCTGATATGATAAATGCGGGAAATTGTATAGGGGCATATGAGGTGTTAAAACCAATTGCTGATAGCCCTGCTTGTAAGGATGTTAATGTTCTTTATAATACAGGAGTGGCACTAGAGTGTATGGCCTGGAATAATGCCAATGATATGAATACCCAGCAACAATATTTAACCAAAGCACTTAAATATTATCGCAGGGCAGCCATGTTGAAACCCGGGGATATGGATATTCAAAAGGCCATGGGAGATGTATCCTATGAATTAAATACTGCATTTTCTGCAGCAAAGAGACAAAAAAAGACCAAAAGATTATTGGAAGAGTTTAAAACTCCTACAGGTTACTAATTTTTTCAACTCAGTAATTTTGAATTGAGAGAGGAGATCATCTATGGCTTTTAGAAAATTATTAATAGTAATTTTGGTTTTCTTCGTAGGTGGATGCGCTACTGGTGGTGTTATGTCAGTAGGTAATGTTGCCAATATTATGGCTGGAGAAGAGGGGGCAAAAAATAAAAACCCCCTCATAGAGGCAGAAATAGACATTACCCTGGCCAACGAGATTGCTGCAATAGTAAAGCTTAACCAATTTATGCTCGAGCGTATGCCAGTGTCTTATGAAGACAACTGGCCTGAAATCCTAAATAGTTATTATCAGACTAGTCATTTAACGGAAGAGGAAAAGAGGAATAGGACAAAATACAATGATTGTCTAAAGAAGTTGTTAAAAAGGGATTTTTCTTTTTATGACTTATATAATGTAGATCTTTACGCTGCAAGTATTTTGTCTATGTCAAAGGGGAATGTATTGTATAGCGCATTAGGAGCATTGGGCTCCAGGATGTTTATAAAAGGGTGTGAGAATTTAGGTATTGAATTTGAGCACGCAAAATCAGTTCTCTCTTATGTCCCATTTGGTTGTAATTGTTATTACTTTAGAAAAAACTTTAATGACGCATCTTATGGCAGTTCGGTTTGCAGGAAAATTAAACACTCTATTTTCTATAAAAAATGTGGCTTTTTTAATAGACCAACTGAATTTATGTTGACAAGGTATCTATATAGACGTGGTGGCATTAAAAATTGGGCAGATCTTCCTGTTGAGATCAGTTGCTTTAGAGCAGTTAAAGGTGAACAACTAGGTACATTTAAAGAGGTATTTTATTCCCTGTTGTCTCCTTCACTCAGGATGCAGATTCAGAGGATAGACGAAGAAACCATGATGCTAAAAGCAGATTTTGAGGCTGTTAAGGCAAAATTGCAGGATAAATCTTTAAGCAAAGGGGAAAAAGCCGCACTTAGAAAACAAAAATCAGATTTAATGAAAAGTTTAAAAATAAAAAAGGCCTTGCAGAAGAAATTGTATAAACAGGCACTCTCTAATCTATATGTAACTAAGGAAAACATAAAAAAAGCTAAGAAGTTAAAAGAAATAGTGGATTATATTGACAGGAGTTTTGCAGAAAATATGTCTGTTATTCTGAACCTTACAGTGAAGATTATTAATGATGCGGCTACAATGAAAAAGATGAACCTTACAAGGGCCTTTGTGACTTATCCCTTTCTTGTTAAAAAGGGTGTATTTTCAAAACAAGACAGAAAATTTTATGAAAGGAGGTATAAAAACATTGCTAAACAATTAATTGCTTTGCCTCTGACTTACTTTGAGGTAGTTGGGTATACCATTGCTCAAGAGTATCAAGTATCAAAGTACAGAAATTATTTAAAAGCCATGATTGAGATGGAAAAAAATTAAAACAATAGGAGGGGTTTTATGAGAAAATTATGTTGTATTTTAACAATTGTAACCCTATTTTTTCTGGGTGCTTGTGGTCCCAAAAAGCCCAAAGGGATCTCTTTAGAAGACAATCCTATGCATCATTATTTAATGGGAATGCAACTTGTAGAGAAACAGGACATAGAAGGTGCAAGAAATCATTTTGATAGGGCAATTTATCTAGACAAAGATT
>NZ_JBMYBT010000077.1:0-17057 GCF_053993635.1 Desulfothermus sp.
CCTGATATATCCCAACATCTTTAAAGCTCACCATATAGTATTTTAAAGACTTGAGTTCAACGCACTTGCCACCCTCTGGATAATATTCAATTATTACCCTTGCAACATCAGGAAGGCCACTAAAGGGACATACTGCTATAAATTCTTTTGTTTCTGTTTTTATATATTCGTCTTTTCCATCAAATTCAAAGGTTTCTAATAAATCCGTTCTAATGTGTTCTTGTCCTTTAAATGGAAGTTTTAATCCTTCTGCCTTAGCCATTTTTGTCCCCTTTTTTGTATTTTTTTTAATCTTCTATCAAGTGCCAGGAGTAAAATAGGCCAGGCTATTGTTGCATCACATAAAACTTCTGCAAATTTTCCCCCTTTATCTTTTGGCACAAATTTTCCCCATGAAATGCCTTCTTCGTATGTACAACCTGATAGTCCTCCCCAATGAACTGGTTCTGGACATATCCTCACCCCATAGTGAAATCTTTTAATTTCCCATTTTAACTCAGGAAATTGCTGGAGACTCATTTCTAAAAATGGCCCTACTTGTTGTGCCCAATTACGGGGAACGCCTCCTCCAATTGTGAATATGCCTATTTTTTTTGCATTTGATATCCTTTTTGTATAATGAAATAAATCCATATAGGGATTAAATACAAATGGCAACTTCTCAGGATCAAATTCTTCTGCCAGACTTGGATTTTCTGCCAGAAAATTACATGCAATACTAAGTGCTAGCTCTGAATCTGTAAATGCAGGTATGTACACTGGTACATTTTTTTCATAGGCGCTCTTTAAAATTCCTGAGTCCTTATAATTTTCATGTAAATATCTGCCCAGCTCCCTGCAGATTAGATAAGAACATAGATATTTTTTCTCTTTTAACCTTTTAAAAACTTCCCTTACAACAGTTTCAGAATGAATAAAATTTTTCTCAGGCTCCAATGTATCATACACCCTATTTAAACCAGCCCTGCATAGTTCTTTATCGTCCATTTCACCAAATTGATATTTATAGTGCTTCATTCCAATTGCTTCAATAAATCCATGGGCCATAAGTGCACCAGTAGAGATAATAGATTGCACCCAGCCTTCATCAATCATTTTACATATCAATTTTCCCATCTTGGCAACAGTCATGGCGCCAGAAAAAGTAGCTACTACATGGCACTCTGGATCTCTTACCATTGTTTCAAGAACGTCCAATGCCTCTCCTAGCTGTCTTCCTCCAAAGGCAGTTTTGGACATGGCAGATAAGAGTTCATCAAAATCCCTTATTTTGTCTGGATCTAAGGGTTCTAAAGGAATAAGTCCTGCCTTATCTGGATCAAGATATGCATTTATATCTCTGATAAATTCATTTTGCATTTTCTCTTATCCTTGTCGGTTAGAGTTGTTGATGGTTAAAGTTATTTATTGTTATTGATGGTTATTTATAGTTATTCATAGTTATTGGTGGTTATTCGTTGTTATTCATTGTTATATGGTGGTTGTTTCAAATTGTAAAATACCAAATATGCGCAGAGTATTCTATTTATAAATTTCACAACAGTTGACTCAGATACTAGTTGATTGGGGATTGGTGCAAGCTCACATACATCCATCCCAACCAAAGATATATTTTGCTTAAATAAATGTATCCAGAAATCATAAAGCCAAAAAAATGGGATGCCACCAGGCTCTGGCGTACCAGTTCCAGGGACTATTGATGGATCAACTCCATCTACATCAAAAGTCAAATATAAGGGCCTGTTATTTAAAATTTCCTTTATTTTCTTTGCAACCTTTTGTGGAGATAAATTGAATATATCCCTGGCAAAACATGTTGTTATGTTTGAATCTTTTTTTAACCTTTCAGATTCTTGTTTGCAAAGACTTCTTATACCAAGCTGAATTATAGGAATATCAAGATCCCGTACCCGTGCCATTACTGAGCCATGGGAATACTTGCTTCCTTGAAATTCCTCCCTGAGATCGCAATGGGCATCAATTTGCAGGACAAAGAGATCTTTATAATAATCATGGTAAAATTTAATAGGAGCAAGTGCCACTGAGTGGTCACCACCAATGGTTAATAAAAAATCTTTTGCAGGATCTAAGTTGGATTTAAGATAATTATAAAGGGACTCAAATACATACTTTGGTCCTGCAACTGTTGGCTCAAAATAATCTAAAGTATTAAACTTGGCTACATCTAAAAGGTCTATTTCAAGTTCTTCATCCCATGTCTCAATCTCTAAAGATGCCCTAAGTATTGCCATTGGCCCTTTTTTTGTGCCTGTACCAAAAGACACTGCACCTTCATAGGGAACAGGCAATACTATAATTTCTTTTCCCTGTCCTTCATCATCTGCATATTTTGAATACATGCTAATACCTTCGTGATTTGTGATTAGTGATTAGTGATTCGTAATTCGTGAACAAGAAAAAGGAATGAACCAATATACCAATACACCACTACACCAATAACCGTGATTCGTGATTTGGAATTTGGGAATTGTTCATTGATCTTGCCTTTTTTTATAATTTATTAAGCCTGTGATCATCTTTTTAATATTTTCAATTTTTCCATTGATTATCTCCATATTATCCACATCTATAAATCCAAGCTCTCTGGCTATAATCAATTGCGTTTCCAGCTCGCTTGCAGAACCTAAACTAATATATAAAAACTGGATAACTTCTTTATTCGTTTGTCTACTTGCTCCCTCAGCAATGTTTGAAGGAATTGAAATTGCAGCTTTTTTAATTTGAGATGTTAAACCAAAAACCTCTTCTTTTGGAAAAGACTTAGTTATTTCATAAATGTCTTTTACCACCTCTATGGAAAGCTTCCAAACATCCAAATCCATATGAGTCTTCATTATCTATCTCCATTCACTCTACCCTAATCACGAATCACCAATTACGAATCACGAACCCCATCTATCTCCATTCACTCTTCCCTAATCACGAATCACTAATCACAAATCACAAATCACGAATCCCGCCCTTAGGGCAAAAACACTACCGCTGAGATAGTAGTTGTCCACATGCCACCAACACCAGTAGTAACACAAGGAGCAGACATGGAATCTATTATCTTTCCACTCATTAGATAAATCTCACGTCTCTCATCATAATCCTTTTCTGGGTCAAAATCTATTCCAAGGGTAGTTGCAAGCATTGTTGATGCTAAATCTTCTGCAAAATCGCCTATTTCCTTTTCATCTGCCCCAAAGGCATGGTGTTCTGAAATGTATCCATAATGGGACTCATCTGCTGGAAAGGCAATGCCCACAGCTGCCCCTACCAATCTGCCTTTTTCATTTGTTGCATTTCTAGCCATTACACAATAGGTTATTTGACCTGGTTTTAACTCTTTTACGCCTTCATCTACAGGTATAACCTGACACTTTGGTGGGAATATACTGGAGACATAGACCAAATTTTGTTTTTCAATCCTAGCGTCTCTTAATGCCAACTCAAATGACTGAAGTTTATTTTTATGCCTCCCAATTCCCTTTGTAAAAAAGGCTTTTTTAGGAACAAATGTCATTTTATTGCCTCCGTGGTGTTACAACTTCTTCCTCATCTTCACAATATAATCTTTAAATCCCATCTTATTTAACAATTCCATCTTCTCTTTTATATAATTACTTGTGCCCTCAAGCACTACTAATACCCTAAAATAACTGTGACCATTGATAGTTACGTCTTCTACTTTTGCTGAAAAATTTTTTTTGTGTAACCTCCTTACCAAAGACAGGGCATCTTTTTTATTTTTAAATGAGCTTATTTGTATTGTGTACTGGTAACGATGATCCTTTTTAGATGTGTGAGAATATGATTTTTTAATATTGCTTTTTTTAGGACCAACTATTTTACTTTCAATATCATTTTGCCTGACTTTGTTTAAAAAAGTTAGTTCAGTTGGGCTGAGGACCTTTTTATGTACATTTGGGGTTGGGTGTTGGCCAGATAGTTTTGGATTTATTGAAGAACGTAATACCTTTTTTTTAAAGGGGGACATAATATCTATAGGACCATATCCCCGTCCTACAATAACTCCAAGGATAAATGCCCACACCATTCCAAGAAGAAAAACAAAGCCTGCTAAAAAACATCCTTTAATACTGAGGGTTATATGAAAACCATTCTTTAGAGCTTTCCTTTTTGTATTTTTTGACTTTGCCAATTTCTACATCCTTTCTGGGGCATTTACTCCAAGTAAACAAAGTGATGTCTGTAAAACCTGTCTTACAGCCTTTAGAAGATACAATCTTGCCTTTATTAGCATATCATCTTTTGCACCAAGTATTGGATATTTATTGTAGTATTTGTGAAATAGACCTGCTAAATCTATTACATAAAATGTAAGTATATGTGGAGAGAGAAGCCTTGCACACGTCATAATGATATCTTGAAATTCATTTAGCTTTTTAAGGATTTCTATTTCTTCTTCTTGAATCAATTTATCTATTACTTTTTCAGGTTCAATATTAAGTTGTATATTCCTCTCTTTTGCCTTGGAAAAAACAGAACATATTCTTGCATGTGCATATTGGCAATAATATACTGGATTTTCCATTGTCTTTTGCTTTGCCAGATCTAGATCAAAATCAAGATGAGAGTCGCTTTTTCTTGACAAAAAAATAAATCTTGCTGCATCAACACCTACTTCATCTATTACTTGAGCAAGTGTTACAAACTCACCTGCCCTTGTTGACATTGATACTTGTTTCCCTCCTCTAACTAAATTCACAAGCTGAATTAGTATTACCTGTAAATCCTCTCTATCTCTACCCAATGCCTCAATTGCTGCCTTCATTCTAGGGATGTAACCATGATGATCTGCACCCCAAATATCTATTAATAATTCAAAGCCCCTATCTAATTTATTTTTGTGATATGCAATATCTGATGCAAAATATGTAAGATCACCATTGGATTTTTTCAACACCCTATCTTTATCATCGCCAAATTTAGTGGAAGAAAACCATATGGCACCGTCTTTTTCATAAATAAGTCCCTTATCTTTTAATGCTGAAAACGCATTTTCAACAGCACCATCCATTACTAAAGCCTTTTCAGAAAACCATAAATCATGAGAAACCCTAAATTTTTTAAGATCTTCTTTAATCTGTTGCAAAATTATATCTTTACCAAAATCTGAACATATAGTTATGGCTTCATTCTCTGGCAAATTTAGAAGGTCTTTTCCATATTTTTCCATAAGTAGCTTTCCAATATCTATTATGTATTCCCCTTTGTAAGAATCCTCATCAAGCTGATCATCAAATCCCAGCAATTGTTTATATCTTATATAAATGCTCTTTCCTAAGATCTTAATCTGTCTTCCTGCATCATTAATATAATATTCTGTGGAAACGTCAAATCCAGCAAATTTCAAAATACGGGACAGACTATCTCCCACTGCTGCACCTCTACCATGCCCAACATGTAGAGGCCCTGTTGGATTTGCAGAAACATATTCAATAAGGACCTTTTTCCCTTTGCCAAAATCGCACTGCCCATATTTTTCCTCTTTATTTAGGACCTCCAGTATCTCTTTTTGCCAGAAGGATTTAGACAAGGTAAAATTCAAGAACCCAGGACCAGCTATGTCTATTTTTTCAATAAATTCAGAATGATTATTTAAAATAAAATCCTTTATTTTTTCTGCAATATTTCTGGGAGAATCCTTTAATTCCTTACTAAGGAGCATGGCAATATTTGTGGCAATATCCCCGAATTTCTTTTCTCTTGGTGGTTCAATTTGCATCCTCTCAGGAACAGATGCACCAAGACTCTCTACTGCTTTATGTAACAATTTTTCCACAAAAAAAGACGCATTCACAATTGGTCCTCCTATAATCTCCTATTTTTATACGCCAAAAATTTGGGTTGATTCTCATTTGTTTAATATTAACTTCATCTATTTAGTCTTTCCATTATTTTTTCTTGCGAAACAAATTCATTTTTTCTTCCATCTTCTATGGCTTTACATAAAGCTATATCTTCTATTACTTCTTCAACAATATCTCTAAAAATTTCCTTTTTTTCTTGGAATAATTTAAAAACAATGTCTTCTAACATAGATTTTATCTCATCTTTTTTTATAATTATATGCATCTAATAGATATTTTACCACTGGCCTTTAGCTATAGGCCTTTACACCTTCTAAATCTTCAATTACCTTACATTCCCATTTTTCTTCTTTATCTTCTAATATCCTTTTAATTAACCCACACAAAACACCCTTTGGGCCAAGTTCTAACCACTTTCTAACTCCATTGTCCCACTGGTTTTCTATAAGTTGCGTAAAATATACAGGTGACATCATCTGTTTTTTCATTATTTGCTTTATTTTTTCTCCTCTGGTTTCTGATAATGCAGTTGCATTAAAGAATATGGGAATGGCAGCATTATTAAACTTAAATTTATCCATGTAATTTGATAGCTCTTTAGCTGCTTCTTCCATCAAAGGGGAATGAAAGGCGCCTGATACAGGTAAAATAACAGAACGTGCCTTTTTTTTCTTTGCTACTTCACACGCCTTTTCAACAGCTTCTCCATCTCCACTTATGACCAATTGTTTTGGACTATTGTAATTAGCAATGCAAAGGACCTTACCTGTATTATCTTTTATTTCTGATACTATTTTTTCAACGTCTTCTTGTTTGAGCTTTAATATTGCTGCCATTTTTCCTGGGGCACTTAAGCCCACTTCATACATGAGTTTTCCCCTGAGAGCCACGAGCTTTAATCCGTCATCTAGGTCTAAAACCTTTGATACAATTAAGGCTGGATACTCACCAATGCTATGTCCTGCCAAAAAATCAGGACTTGGACCAAGTTTTGTCCACAAACTTATGCCAACTACGCAAAGTGCTGGCTGCTGATATTTTGTCTTTTTCATTTCTGACTCATCGCCGTCCCAAAATATTTCCCTTAAAGGTGCCCCTGCTATCTTTTCAGCCTTTTTCCAGAGCTCCATAATATCTTTATCACTGTCTGCTAAATCCCTTCCCATTCCCTTTTGTTGGGAACCTTGACCAGGAAATAATACGCACAATTTTTTATCTTGCATAAATCCTACTCCTTGATTTTGTTGTGCTGCACCAGATTCTTAAACCGGGGAAAAAGGTAGGTCAACAAAATAAGATCCACAAAATAATATTTACATCTAAACTACCAAGTAACCTGCAATCTTACTCTCTTTCCTGCTTTATTGGAAAAATATATAAAACCGTTATTTTTCCCAAACAAATACACATCCTTTGTAACTTCTACGTCTCTTATGCAATATTCAACTATCTTGTCTATGTTCCCCTGTTTCCACCACTTAAGGGCCAAAAGCCCATTTGCACTTTTCCCTACACTTAGGGTAGCCTTTGCCACATTGTCTAAAGAGATCCTATATCCAAGTCTTTTATGTATTTCAATTAATAGATCCAGGGTTGGCAATGAAGTTAAGTCATAAGAGGTATATGGTGCTAGAACATTATAGTCAAATTTTTTGATATTATAACCAATTATCAAATCAAGTGTTTTTAATTCTTCAAATAAGTTATCTATATTTTCTTCATAAAAAACCAGATACTCATTTTTCTTCCTATGGTATAAAACAGCACAACTAACCCTCATGGCATGAGCATTTTTCCATCCACCTACTTCTTTTGCAGACTTTTGAGTCTCTATATCCAAAACCCCAAAATTAATATGTTCATCTTTTTGCGTAATTTCATTTTTAATAGGATGTGATGTATTACATTTATCAGGATATTTATTATCACCATAAATAAGATCTAAAATATATTTTGTACATTCCTTATCAAGGGGTCTGTTTCCAGAACCACATTTTGGAGAGTAGATACATTTAAAACATCCTATACTACAATCACAACTATTTAATATATCCTTTGCAATTGAAAATAAAACATCTATTTTTTCATAGCCCTCTTTTGATATGCCTATCCCACCTTCTACACCATCATAGATAAAAACAACTGGAGACTTTAACTTGTCAAAAAAATCAATGGAAATTCCCCCAATATCATTTCTGTCCATGAGAACAACATATGGCATTACACCAATTAATAGGTGCTCTAAACCGTGTATTCCTCCCATAAAGTGCATAAATTTTTTTTCTGAATATTCCTTAAATTCAACTGGCAATTGAATCCACATCCCTTGGGTTTCAAATTCAATGGAATCCAGATTCAATTCATTGAAATTTATAAGGGTTTGATCCTTTGTCCTCCTTTTTTCAAAGCCCAAAAAATTTTCTTTTATCTTCAATTTTCCATAACCAATCTTTAGGTCTTTAAAATACTTTTTATTATAGCATTCTAAAATTGAAGTAGATTTTTTTACAATGAGTTTTGTAAAGTATTTTACATCTACTCTTTTGCATACAACCTGTTTTTCAAGTATGTCTAATTTTTCCACTTTATAGGTCTTTGTATTGTGCAGGTATATTGCTCCAGGATATGTCTCATGATGTGCCCTGTATTTATCAATTGTACCAATTATATTTCCATTATTGTCTAAGATGATAAGATTATTTGAACTTGACCTTATATGTACTTTTCTATGTATATCTGTATCTGTTGAATATATTTCTCTTGTATTTTCATCTTCAATAAGAATTCCATTTTCTATTAATTTTCTTACATAATCCTTTTCCCTTTGACCATTAAATTCCGTTAATTTTATAGGCAACTCTGTGGCCGCACACATAAGGTGTTTGGTCATAATCTGTTCATTATAGGGATTTATAGCAATATTCTCAGGACTTAGTCTAAAAAAGTTTTCTGGATGGGATAGGATATATTGATCGAGATTGTCCTCTCCGCCAATTAAAATTACTCCACTTTTTTGCATCTTCCTTCCAACCCTGCCTGCTCTTTGAAAAAAAGACATAACTGAACCTGGATATCCAACAAGAATACAAAGATCCAATCCGCCAATGTTGATACCTGCCTCTAAAGCTGAAGTTGAGACAACACCAATTATCTCTCCCTTTGTTAATTTTGCCTCAATTTCCCTTCTATCTTCAGGCAAAAGTCCTGCCCTATAAACACTTACCCTATCACCTAGGGAACCTAATTTACTTTTTGTCCATGCACCAATTAGTTCTGTCAGTTTTCTTGAGTTTGTATAAACAATGGTTCTAAGTCCCCTTAGCACTGCGGATTTTAATAACATAAAACCTGTTTTTGCAGGCCCATATAACATTGGATTTATAAAAATAAATTCCTGATCACCCTTTGGAGAACCGGTTTTTGAGATGTGCACTGGTGTTCTTCCAGTTAATTTTTCTACAAGTTCCACTGGATTTCCAATTGTAGCTGAGCAAAATATAAAAATTGGATATGCGCCATAAAAATTACATATTCTAATGAGCCTCCTAAACACCCATGCCATGTGAGAACCCATAACCCCCTTATAGGTGTGAACTTCATCAACAACGATGAATTTGAGATTCATAAAAAAATCTTTCCATGCCATGTAATTTGGCAATATACCAATGTGTAACATATCAGGATTTGACATAAGGATATTTGGGGGCCTTTGTCTTAGCTTATATCTTTTAAAATATGAGACATCTCCATCATATACATCTAAAGAGGGCTTTTTAATATTTGAAGGAAGCTTTTTAAGAAAATTATTTAATTGTTGAAGCTGATCCTGGGCAAGGGCCTTTAAAGGAAAGAGGTATAGGGCAGTTGATGAGGGATTTTTAAAAAAATAATTTAATACTGCCAGATTATAAATAAGAGACTTGCCACTTGCAGTGGGTGTTGAAACCACTACATCTATGTCTTGACTTAATAATTTTAGGGCCTCGGTCTGATGGGTATATAATTTTTGAATAGAATTTTTTTTCAAGAGACTTTTAATATCTCCATTTAAAAATTCTAAGTCCTGTCCATATGTTGGGTTCATTCCCCTTATTTGTTTTGTGTAAACTATCTGGTCTTTAAATAACTTGGAAGTCTTTAGATCAGATAAAAAGCCATCCAGGGTCTTTTTGTGGGTGTTCATGGTTTTACAGAAATATTGTATTTCTTCATCTTATATTGTAGCAAACTCTTTGAGATCCCAAGCATCTTTGCTGCCTTGACCTGGACAAAATTGCTTTTAACAAGGGCACGCTTAATTAAGGCTGCCTCAATTTTTTCAAGTGATTCACTTAAGTTTATATTATCAGGGAGCATATCCACTGCACTCTTAAACTGTCTGGACTCATCCTTTAGTTCCGCTGGAAGGTCAGCCACTCCAATCATATCAGATTGCGTCAAAACTACTGCACTCTCTATGATATTTTCAAGCTGTCTCACATTTCCTGGCCAATTATAAGCTGTTAAAAGCTGCATTGCCTCAGGGGTAAATCCTTTTATATCTTTGTTATTTTCCCTGCTATATTTTTTCAAAAAATGGCCAGCTAAAAGAGGGATATCTTCTGGTCTCTCCCTTAAGGGAGGCAGTTCAATATTCACCACATTTAATCTGTAGTAGAGATCTTCTCTGAATCTGCCTTGTTCTACTTCTTTTTTTAGGTCTTTATTTGTAGCAGCTATGACTCTAAAATCAGATTTTAAGGTCTTGAGGCCTCCAACACGCTCAAAGGCATGTTCCTGTATCACCCTGAGCAACTTTGGCTGGAGTTCAAGGGGAAATTCGCCTATTTCATCTAAAAAAATAGTACCGCCATGTGCAAGTTCAAACTTCCCCCTTTTTTGTGCTATTGCACCAGTAAAAGAGCCCTTTTCGTGTCCAAATAGCTCACTTTCCAAAACCCCTGGATTTAGGGCTGTACAATTTATTGCAACAAAAGGCTGATCTTTCCGCTTGGATAAGTAGTGGATTGCCTTTGCCACCAATTCCTTTCCTGTGCCAGATTCGCCAGTTATCAATACATTGGCATTTGTTGCAGCAACTTTTTTTATTAAAAGGTGAAGCTCTTTTATTGCTGGGCTAACTCCAATTATCTTCTTTATAGAATGGTTTTCCTCCATTGATTCCACAAGGATTTTATTCTTTCTATAGGCATCTGCAATCTTTACAGCCTTAGAAACAGAAAGCAAAAGGTCATCATTGGAAAATGGTTTATTTATATAGTCAAATGCCCCGCACTTCATTGCCTCAACAGCACCATCCACTGAACCATAGGCAGTCATTATAATAACAGGCATCTGAGGATGAATTTCTTTTATTCTTTCAAGTAGTTCCTGACCATTTATGCCAGGCATCTTAAAGTCAGTAATAACCACATCCACTTCTGACTCTTTTAAATACATAAGGGCCATCTCAGGGTCCTGCATAACTGTAACATCATAACCTTCTTCAGAAAGAAGCGCATCTAATAAAACTAAATAGTTCTTTTCATCATCTACCACTAATATGTGAGGCGAAGACATAAAACTAATCTCCTATTTTGGGAAATTTTAATTCAACCACTCCCCCTTGATCATTTTTTAACTCCATTTCTATCCCATGTTTTTTTAAAATATTATAAGCAATGGGAAGTCCCAGTCCAGTGCCAAAGTCCTTTGTTGTAAAAAAAGGCTCTAAGTATTTGTCCATTAAAGAGCCATCAAATCCAGAACCTGTATCCCTTATTATAAGGGAATTTCCTTCCCATTTAATTTCCACTTTTCCATCTTGCTTTACTGCATCAATTGCATTGTTGATTATATTGTATATGGCTCTATATAAAAGATTTTTATCCCCTTTAATAATTATAGAGTCTGGAAGCTTCCTCTTAAGTTCAATAGTCCTCTTATTTGCCTCTTGTGTGAAAAAGGATATACACTCATTAATTATATTCACAAGATCAATCTCTTCTAATTTTGGCTCCTTTGGCCTTGCATAGTCGAGAAAGTCATTTACAATGCTAGATAGTCTCTTTGATTCTTCAAAAATGGCCTTAGAGAGCTTTGCTTCCACTCCTTGTTTATTTGCAAACTTTTTTGAAAGTATTTCAGCGCTGCTTTGTATTATACCTAAAGGATTTTTTATTTCATGGGATATAGTTGCAACCATCCTGCCCATTGCTGCAAGTTTTTCATTTTGATACACAGCCCTCTCTAATTCCTCTTTTTCTTTTATTCTTTCCTGGAGTATTTTATCAGCCCTTAAAATAACCACATAGAGCAAAATAAAGAGTATTAAAGAAGAAAAAAATACAGCTATAGTTATTAAAAATTGAAAATAATAAATAGTTTCATAATCCTCAGATATATCCTGGGAAAACTCTAAAATACCTACCACCTCACCTGCATTTTTAGGAAAAAGCTCCCTTTCTATCCGTAGAGGAAACAGGGTGGTAAGGACAACTGATCTCTCTTCCAGTTTAAATGGCCAGAGATTAAGTCTCTTATTTTTTTCAACCTTAAACTTAAGCTTACCGCCCAAGACTTCTTTAAACATGGATATGGGCTTTTTTGTACCAACAAATTCTTTGTTTGTAGAATATGAAACCCTGCCTTTTAAATCGTATATCTTAATGTTCAGGACCTTAAATCCATGAATAGTGGACCTAACTACCAGATCAAGCCTTTCATATTGCTCCCTTTTCTTTAATTCCACCCGTCCAAAGCCCAGCACCGTAGGTAGCAAAAACCTCTGATAAATTTGATGATTTAAATTTTCTGCAAGGAGTTTGGCATATTGCTTGTCTTTTTTTACTACTGTTTTTTTTGCATAATTGCTGATTATAACAGTTAAGAAAAGTCCTGAACCCACAATCAAAATTAAAGAGGTCCAGGACAAAAATTTGGCCAGTTGAAAAGGATGTGCAGGATCTGGGGCGAGTCTAGGCAAAATCATAATTCTTTTAAGGCCTTTTCTACCTGGTCCATTGCCCTTTCTAATACTGATATATCTACTGCATAGGAGAATCTAATGCATCTATCATCTCCAAATGCAGCACCTGGAACTAGGGCAACGTGTGCTTTATCCAACAAATACTCACACAACTTGGTGGAATTGTTAATTTCGTGAGTGTATAACCCATCTACCTTGGGAAATACATAAAATGCACCCATTGGCTCTGGACAACTAATTCCATTAATTGAATTTATCCTCTTTAAAATATAGTTTCTTCTCTCTAAAAATTTCTTCCTATTTTCTTCTAAAAAGGACAGATCTCCCAAAAGGCCTTTTAATGCGGCCATCTGGGCTATTGAACACACATTTGATGTGGATTGTCCCTGAAGCTTTGATAAATTTTTTATAACTGTACTATCAGAGATTACATACCCAATCCTCCACCCTGGTACAGCAAAGCTCTTGGCAAGGCCATTTACTATGGCAACTTTATCTGGGTATTTTTTAAACCACTTTGACGCAGAAGTGGGTTTTGCAGGAGGATAAATTAACTGATCGTATATTTCATCTGAAATAATAAAGATCCCTTTTTTAAGGGCAAACTCACATATCTCATCAAATTGTTTTTGTGCATAATGGCACCCTGTTGGATTTGATGGAGTATTTAAAATGAGTATCTTTGTCTTTTCTGTGATATGTTTTTCAAGTTCAGATGGAGATGTCATAAAGTTATTTTCTGGATCTGTTGGAACTATCTTTGGAACTCCTCCTGCCAAAATAACCATATCAGGATAACTCAGCCAATATGGAGCAGGAATTAGGACCTCATCACCTGGATCAACCAAGATCTGCATGAGATTAAATAAACCTTGCTTACCTCCATTTGTAATTATTACATTTTCTCTCTTTGCCCCTGCATTATAAAATCTATTGTAATATTCACACACAGCATCTAGTACCTCTGGAAGACCTGCGGCAGGGGTGTATTTTGTCATAACCTTATCAATTGCCTCCCTTGCTCCATCTAACACACTTTTAGGTGGTGGAAGGTCTGGTTGGCCAACAGCCAGGCTGATTACCTCCACTCCCTGGCTTTTAAGTTCACTGGCCTTTGCATTAATTGTAAGAGTAGCTGATGGCTTTACCATTGAAATCCTTTTGGAAAAAGCTACCATTTTAGTCTCCTTATGTTAAAATTTGTTTGAACTTTTTAAAATTTCCCTTTAGGTTCTGAGGTCGCATAACGAGTTTATGTAACAAAAATACAGTCCCCTGTAAACTTGGAGAAGGCTTAAATGGAGGCCGTATGTATAAATTGATTTTGTTTTTTATAGCTGGGATAATTTTTGGCCTTTTTTTAAAAGAACATCAAAAATTGATAAATACGGTTAAGAAATTAAGCGAATTCTCAATATTTTTTTTATTATTTATTCTCGGTTTTCTAATGGGATCAAATCCATCTATAATAAAAAATTTACTCTCCATGGGCACAGATGGACTAATTATTTCCCTATTTTCTATAATTGGTAGTATCTTATTCATAATTCCTATTGAGAGGAAGATAAAATGAAATTTAGCATAATATTACTGTCCTTTTTTTCTGTTGGTATTTTAATTGGAATTTTTGAGTTGATTCCAAGAGAAGTGATAACTATCTATCCCCTTGAGGATTATCTTTTGTATTTGCTTTTGTTTTTAGTTGGAATCTCTATTGGAAGCGACAACACCGCCATAAAGTCCATCTTCAAGCTCAACTTAATTACAGGACTTGTGCCTGTTATGGTGGCCATTGGCTCTATTTTAGGAGCAGGCTTTGCAGTATTTTTTGTGTCTATTCCAGACTTAAGAGAATGCATGGCCATTGGTGCTGGATTTGGATATTACAGTTTATCCAGCATTATCATTGGAAAAGTAAGGGGAGAAGTAATAGGCGCAATAGCCCTTATCTCCAATATAATCAGGGAAATAGTGACCTTAATTTTTGCGCCACTTTTTGCAAGATACATAGCAAAGCTCGCTCCAATTGCCTCTGGTGGAGCAACATCTATGGATACCACCTTACCTATAATTTACAAAAATGTAGGGAGTAAATATTCTTTAATAGCTGTTATAAATGGAGCACTATTAAGTTTTTTAGTGCCAATAATAATACCTATAATCCTGTCATAAAATTATATGTGCAAGAAAGATTTTCCAAAGGGCCTTGTGCAACCTAATAAAGGACACAAATTTTCAATAGATTCAGTCTTTCTCTCCTGTTTTGTATTCCCCCAAAAAGGGCAAAAAATCATTGACTTAGGGTGTGGATGTGGGGTGATTTCCATAGGCATTTTATTAAAAAATCATGATACAGATCTAAAAGTCGTGGGCATAGATATAGATCCATCTATGATTGAATGTGCAAAGGAAAATGCCAAAAACTTTGGTGTTGAAAAAAGATTTACCTTAATTTTGGGTGATGTAAAAAAAATAAAAGAAATGAAGGAAATCAAATCAGGAGAGTTTGATATTGGTGTGATAAATCCCCCATATCGAGATAGGCAAATGGGAAGGCTGTCTTTTTATAGGGGAAAAAATAGGGCAAGATTTGAAGAGCAGGCCACCTTAGATGATTTTATTTGTGCAGCAAATTTTTTAATAAAAAATAGAGGGCGTGTTTTTATTGTATATTTAACTGAGAGGATTGTGTATTTATTTTCAGTGCTCAAAAAATACAATTTTGAGCCCAAGAGGATAAAATTTATCCATGGACACAAAGACAAACCATCAAAGATATTTTTGCTAGAAGCAATAAAAAATGGAAACTCTTCACTAACTGTTGAACCGCCCATTATCCAGTATAAAGATAGTTCTGGAGAAAACCAATACACCGATGATACGCTAAAATTTTGTCCGTTTTTAATATCGTAAATACCTGGGTTTAAAGGAGAGATAAATTTATGATCACTGAACTAGTTGATTTGGCCAGATCACTTGCTCAGTCCCATACTTTTTTGTGCTACACTTTTGTATTTCTCATGTCCTATCTGGAATCCTTTGCATTTGTAGGGCTTATTATGCCTGGGGCTGGATTTGCATTTTCTGTGGGACTCATGGCATATCACAATATTTTAAATATCTTTTTTTGTATTCTATCAGGGGCAATTGGAGCAATTTTAGCTGATCTATCTAGTTTTTTTCTGGCAAAGTATCTAAGGGATAAAAGGGCCTTTTTAAAAATTAAACAAAGATACTCTGAGCAAATAGAAAAGGGAGAAGATTTTTTTGACAAATACGGCGGTCTAAGTGTGTTTATTGGCAGATTTATTGGTATTTTTAGACCTGTTATCCCCTTTATTGCTGGATTGTTAGACATGAATCCTCTTCTTTTTATACTTTTTTCCTCTATAAGTGGAATACTATGGGGAATATCTTATTTTGGCTCAGGATATCTCTTTGGCATGGGAATAACCTATGTGGACTTTACAGACCCCAAAATAATATCTCTTTTTATTTTTATTTTGATCTTAATTTATCTTTTTTCAAAAAAGATAAGAAGAAAATAAAGGCCTTTTTATATAATAATATTCTTAGCCAGTGTTAAAAAAATCAAAAAATCAGAGAGTTTTTTAGTCAACTATTGTAAGAATAAAATCCTTCGCCACTCTTTATCCCCAACTTGCCCTGGTCCACTAAGATTTTAAAAATAGAGCATTTTTCTTTGCCTGGGGATCGTTTGTCTTTTTGGCCCAATAATCTGTTATCTTCCACACTGTATCTAAACCAATACTATCCATAATTGTAAAAGGTCCCATAGGGGAATTCATGACTCCCATCCATGCCTTATCAATATCTTCTATAGTGGCAATCCCATTAGCTGCTAGAGTAAGAGCAGATTTTAACTACTCCATGAGCATTGCATTGAATACATAACCATGAATTTTTTCCTTACGCAATACTATAGGTCATGACCAATGGCTTTGGCAAAATCAACTATCAAGGCCAATGTTTCCTTGGATGTTCCTGGATGAGACATTACATCCACAATGCTGGTTATGCGAATATCATGAAAATGCAAAGCAGCAAACCTATCAGCACGACCTGTTTTATGAGCCAACATTGAAGGAATCAGAGAGGATGTATTGGTGGTGAATATGGTTTCATCTCTACAGAGCTCATTAAACTAAGCAAATACCTTGGACTTGAGATCTGGATTCTCTGGAACAGATTCACTCAAAAAATCGGCATTATATGCGGCTTCTTCTGGG
>NZ_JBMYBT010000078.1:0-2022 GCF_053993635.1 Desulfothermus sp.
CAACCTCTAAAACTGTGGCATTCATCTGTTCCATTGCAGTTGCTGTCTCATACATCCTGGACTTTTGTTCTTCAGCCCCTCTGGATACCTGTTCCACCTGGGCCGATAATTCTTCAGTTGCAGTTGATACACGCTCAGCTATTTCAGCCGTGTCTCTTGCTACTTTTTGCATTTTATTTAACATGTTCTTTGTCTGGGTCTGATCAACTACTATTTCAAAGGCACCTACCACATCTCCTCGTCTATTAACAATTGGAAGGCCATGATATTCTATTTCTAGATCCAATGAGCCTGGATGTGCATCTGTCTGAGAAACCTCTAGTTGTAAACTCTTCATGGCCCTTGCGCATGCACATCTATCTGTTTGACAATCAGAGGTCTTAAAAAGGTCGTAACACTTTTTGCCTTCACCATCTGATCCAACAAGCTTTTTACCTAGCTCATTTAAATATAAGACATTAAAGTCCTTATCTAGAGTCATAAGGGGCTGGGGCAACTTTTCTATATAATTTACCAGCGCATCCACAAGCTTATTAACATCATCAACCATCTTTTTATACTCACCTGAAAACTCAGATGAATCATATCTATAACGAAGCCTTCCATTAATAATTTCCTTTGCAATTGTATCAACTCCCACAATAAGATTTTTTACAGAATCAGCAATTCTCTTTAGACCTGAACATAGCTGTCCTATCTCGTCTTTCTGGTCTATATCCAGTTTAGCATCCAGATTTCCAACAGATATTGCCTGGCAAAATTGTGCGGACTTGCTGAGGGATGAGCTAATAAAATTTCCAAATAGCACGGCAATTATACCGGCAATTATAATTATGACTATCAAATCAATTACTGCCTTGTGGATTAGACCTTTTACTGGTGCCTCTACTTCAGAAAAATTCATCTCAGCTACCAGTGCCCAGGTCTTGCCAAAGATATTTATTGGAGTATAGACAGAAAGGACATTTTGTCCCATATAATTTGTAATAACTTTTTCCCCTGATTTTCCAGATAGGGCTTCTTTTACAGCAAGGGTGTTAGCGCCATTTTTTTCAATGGTCCCTGCAAATGATGCCTCTACTGAATGTCCTTGTGGGTCAAGGTAGGAATCTGAGCGCATCCTAAAATCTGGTCCAACCAGATATGTCTCTCCAGTCTTTCCCATACCAGCCCTTTGTTTCATAATCCTCTCTATTCTAGATTTAGACAATCTCAGAGCCACAATAGTTTTCAACTCCCCTTTTTCAATAATAGGCATGGCAATAAAAGCAGCTGGTTTGTTATTTATTGGACCATAAGGCTCAAAATCAGCAAATCCAAACTTTCTGGTCCCAATTACCTTTTTAATCAACCTTCCAAAATTGGAAGATGACCACTTACCGGTTAAAAAATTAGTCTTGTAGTCTGCCAGTTCTTTTGCCGTTAAAAAGCAATAACCATCAGGCGCAATTAAATAAAAATCATCGTGTTTATATTTCTCCAAAAAGTGGAAAATATAATCCTTCGCATAAGTAGTCAAAAATTCTTCCAAAGAGATGTCTAATTCTCCTCGTTCTTTTGAAGCGTAATATTGTTCAATGTACTCTTTAGTGACCTCAGCCATCACTTCAAGTTCCCTAGAAAAGCGACAAAAAAGTCGCTCAATATTCTCCTTTTTTAAATCTCTCACAGACACAAGGTGCTCAAAGGCAGAATTCATTAATTGGTTTGATGCAAACCGAACATTTTGCCAAACAAGTATTAAAATCGGGATAATTGAAGTAACAAAGAAAAAGATTAATAATTTGTTTCGCATCTTCATGTTTTTTAAAAAAGACATACACACCTCCTTTTTGTTACTGAACTGTGAACAGAAATTGCTCCCATCTATTTCTTCCTATCTCTTCAATTGTTACATATTACTTCAAGGCAATTTTTAGCTTATCCTCAAATTCCTCCAATGAATTTACTCGCATTGCTATCTTAAACAAACCTTTTACTACTTCTCGGCTATCAATTTCCTTAATCTTTTTGGCAATAGAG
>NZ_JBMYBT010000079.1:0-6337 GCF_053993635.1 Desulfothermus sp.
ACTAAAGCACCTTTTCCAACTCAAATCCCACAATATTTCTCTTAAACTTACTAAATTCTATGCCAATTAAATAGATTTCCTTAAATTTTCCTATAAATTGTTCATAATATTTTTTTTCTTTTATCTGCTCCAAGGCCTTGCCTTCTGAGTCTTTATCTACTACTTTAAATTCTATAAGATAAACTCTGTCTTTATATTTTACAGTTAAATCCACCCTGCCTTTATTAGAAGTTACCTGGGAAGATACATCAAGCCCAGCGCCGTTAAACAAAGCATACACTATTGATGCATAATAGCCTTCATATTTATCAAGCTCATTTTTTCGATAAAATTCATAGGATATACCAGCAAAAAAGCTGTGTAAAATATCTTTTAAATCTTCTATTCTATTTTGTTGGAAAATTTTGATTAAACCTACTTCAGTCTGGTCTTTTAAAGGCGGGCTTGGGGTAAGATAGGATAAAAAGGCATCATTAAAACTCATCCTGACTTCTAAATTGGGATAAGTTAGAGTATAGACATTTTTATTGCCCATGCGAGTAAAGTCTTTAATTGTAAGATACCCTGTCTGGAATAGTAAATTTTCTGGATAGATATTATCAATATCAAGATTGGATAAAAGCTCTTCTCCTACTTCAAGGTTTTCTACATCAGGCAAATAATAGTTATTCTGTTTAAACAGCTTTATCAAAAATGTAGGAGTGCCAGTCTCAAACCAGTAGGATTTAAAAAACTTTTTATCAAAGAGCAGTAGAATATCAAAGGGATTGTAGACACTTTCTCCAAGCCATCTGTAGCCATTATACCACCTTTTTACCTCATCAACGTCAAAATCCTTTAATCTGTCTGCAAATACTTTTTCTAAGTCAGATTGGGTATATCCACAAATAGTTGCAAATGATGGATCTAAAGTAATATCGTTTAATTGGTTTAACCCACTAAAAATAGACACCTTTGAAAACCTGGATACCCCTGTTAAAAATACAAGCTTTAAATATGGATCAGCATCTTTTAGCACTGAATAAAAATCTTTTAATATCTCTCTGTTTTCTTTTGCATTTTCTATATTTTCTATTGCATCAAGTATGGGTTTGTCGTATTCATCCACGAGCACAACAACTGGCTCTTTGTATTTTTCATATAAAAGGATTATTGTTTGTTCAAATTTTCCCTTTAATGTTGGGTAGGACAATTTTATGTTGTGCTCTCTCTGTATCCCTAAAAAAATCTCTTCAATGCTAATTTTTAAATCATCTGGTGTGCGGTGACCACCCCTTCCAAAGCTTATTTTAACAACTGGATATTTTTTATCCCAATTCCATTTATCGTAGATATAGAGCCCTTTAAAAAGCTCTTTATTGCCAGAAAAGGCCTCTTTTAAAGTATCTAGAAACAAGGACTTCCCAAACCTCCGGGGGCGACTTAAAAAATAATACCCACCTCTCTCAAATTTTTTAACAAAAGGTGTCTTATCCACATAATAGTAATTATCTCTAATCATTTTTTGAAAGCTCTGAATACCGATTGGCAAATATTTCATAATTGCTCCTTGACGCCAAAATTTTTACAATCATGACTGTATAAATAAATTTGAAAATTGGCAAGGGTTGGAGTAAGATGTAAGATACTTGACATCACATACATCTGCTAGCATGAAATACAAAAAAATTAAATAAGGATTTAATATATGAAGAAAAAATCTTTTGCCTTAACCTGGTGGGGAAAGACATGGATAGGCGCATTGGAGCGTCTTGGTTCTGTCTGGAAAAATCGTCTTCCAAGGGGGAGAACTTACGCAAGAAAAGGCATGGTAGTTAAATGTGACATACAACCAGGCCTGATCACTGCCCAAGTAGCTGGCACCAGAAAAAGGCCCTATAAAATAAAAATAAAGGTAAAAGAGTTTACAAAAAAGACCAGAGATGAAATATTTCAAATAATGAGGCAAAGACCTGTTCTTGTGTCATCCATATTAAATTTGACCCTGCCTGAAAACATAGTAGATATATTTAAAGATCATGGAATTGACCTTTTGCCAACAACTGAAGAGGAATTTGACACTGACTGCAGTTGCCCTGATTGGGCAAATCCATGTAAACACATTGCAGCAGTGTTTTATGTCCTGGCCGAGGTCATAGATAATGACCCTTTTGTGCTATTTACACTCAGGGGAATTCCAAAAGAAGAATTTTTAAAACAACTAAAATTAATTGAAGAAAAAGATAAAATCTCCAGTTTTGTACCAAATAAATCAGAGATAGAAAATTTTTATTCCTATAAACAAAATACCCCTTTTCCTTCACTCTCTTTGGAGGGAAATGGGAAAAATTTTATATTTTCAGTACTTACTGATAATCCTATTTTTTACAGAAAAGGCGATTTTAAAGAGATATTGGGTTCTATTTATGATTCAATAGACCTAAATACATTTTTAGAAAATGGAGATGATTTCTCTAATCTTATTAATGCAAAGGGTGTTATATTTTTAAAAGAAAAAAATGAACTCTTTATTTATGGAATAGACAAATATATATCTCTTAAACAAAAATTAATAACAATAAATGATAATGGCGAATTAAAACAAAAACGTGTGAAAGGTATTTCAATAGAGCTAGATAAGATATTACCATATCTTGCATCCACATCTCTTACTCTAGAAAATGAAATATCTCCTCCATTTTTTACATATATTTACCTTGCACATTTTGCCCTGGCTCTTGTTGAAAATTCATATTATATACCGTCTGTTGAAGAAATACCTAATAAAAAAGTTTCCTATAAGATTACATATAAGTCTTATCTCATATCAAAAAAACTAAAGGAAATATTTGATAAAACAATAAAAAAAGCCCCACCTTGCACCTATTTAAGATATATAAATAAAAGAGGGTACCTCCCACCTCAAGATGTAATGGAATCTTTTTTAGACAGTTGCATAAATATACTAGTAAAAAAAGGAATTGGTTCTAATGTATTATTAGAAGATGAATATTTATTTGTTTTTAAAGAGGATAAGAGTATATTAGCAAGTAGTCCACAGATAAATTCCTTTTTTTCAGCCCTAAAATCATGGCTTGCTCCCTTAATTTTACGAAAAAAACAAGATATTATAAGGATTGGTCTTGTCTTAAAGCCTGCAAAGACAACAAAAAATTGGGTGCTTGAGCCAAGGGTATTTCCTGATGACAAAAAACCTGTCAACTTAAAAAGATTCTGGAAAACAGCACATGACAAGGACAAGAAGGAGATAATTGATTTAATATCTATCTTAACGCGTCATATCCCTGTCCTTAGCTCTCTTGAGGCAAAAAAGGGAGGATTTAAAGAAAAAATCACTGTAAAAGCAGATGATTTGCTAAATCTCATTTCAACAGGCAAAGAATATCTACAGATATTTGATATTCCTCTGATATTCCCTGAAGAAATAAAAGAGGTCCTAAAGATTAGACCCAGGATACAGACAAAATCTGTATCCCATATTGAACCCATGCTCTCTTTAAAGGATATGCTGGAGTTTGAATGGCAGGTGAGTCTTGGGGATATTACTCTAAGTAGGGAAGAATTTTTAAAATTATGTGAGGCAAAAACTCCTCTGGTTAAAATAAAAGAAGATTGGCTCTTAATCAGGCCAGATGAGCTTGAAAGGGTAAGGCGCATTCTTAACACAGATATTGAAATTAAAGATTATGCAGAACTTATGCGCTCTGCCCTACTACAAGAGATAAAAACTGATGATGGCGCAATTGAATTCATCCCACCTGAGGAAATCAAGGCCAAGCTAAAAGGGCTATCTAAATTAAGGCGACTTAGGACACCTGCTGGTCTAAAAGCAAACCTTAGGCCTTATCAATTAACAGGCTATAGGTGGATGGTGGTAAATTGTGAGGCAGGATTTGGCGCATGTCTTGCCGATGATATGGGGCTTGGAAAGACCATTCAGGCAATAGCTTTGATACTTTATTTAAAGAAGAAAAAAATAAGGCCAGCATTAATTGTTGCCCCAACAACCCTGCTTGGGAATTGGCAACAGGAGATAGATAAATTTGCTCCTTCCCTTAATGTATATTCCTATCACGGCACTGACAAAAGTCTTGACAGTTTAGACAATATAGATGTTGTTTTAACCACCTATGGGGTGCTCAGACAAAAGGAAAATCAGATTTCTCCAGATAAATTTCCTGTTGTAATTATAGATGAGGCACAAAATATAAAAAATCCATTTGCAGCCCAGACAAAGGCAGTATATAGTTTAAATAAAGCACCTTATAGAATTGCATTGTCAGGCACTCCTATTGAAAATAGGCTTATGGAGCTCTGGAGCATATTTCAATTCTTAAATCCAGGACTATTAGGCAGCCAACAATATTTTAAAAAACACTTTTCCATCCCAATCGAAAGATATGGAGACGAAAAAGCAAAAAAAGATTTAAGGCGCATTATTTCTCCATTTGTTTTAAGACGCCAAAAAACAGACAAAACAGTTATACGAGATCTTCCAGAAAAAATAGAAAAAAATGAATATTGTCCAATGTCTCAAGACCAGATCTCTCTTTATGAAGAGGTCGTGAAAACATCTTTAGGAAAGATTTTTGGCGAACAGGGTATAACTAGAAAGGGGCTTGTATTAAAACTTATGCTCTCTCTAAAACAAATATGTAATCATCCAGCCCTGTATTTAAAACAAAATCAGCCAAATCCAGATTTATCTGGCAAGAGTATGAGATTAATTGAACTCTTAGATGAGATAAAAAAACAAAAAGAAAAAGTGCTTATTTTTTCCCAGTTCAGAGAAATGGGACACTTACTTAAAGAAATGATCTTAAAAGAATTGGGCGAAGAGGTGTTGTTTTTACATGGTGGAGTGGCAAGGAAAAACAGGGATGAAATGATTAAAAAATTCAGCACAGAAAAAAGTCCATGGATCTTTATACTCTCACTTAAGGCAGGGGGAACAGGATTAAATCTGGTATCAGCAAACCACGTAATCCATTATGATCTATGGTGGAATCCAGCAGTTGAGGACCAGGCATCTGATAGGGCATATAGAATTGGGCAAAAAAACAATGTATTTGTACACAGGCTCCTTACCAAAGGCACTATTGAAGAAAAAATTGACAAGATGATAGAAAAAAAACGCGCTTTAAGCAAAAGCATTGTAAGTGCAGGAGAAACATGGATTACAGAACTCAAAGATGATGAGTTAAGAGAGTTGGTGGAGTTAGAAAAGGTATAAGGGGTATGTAATAAAATTATTACATACCCTAAAAATTTAACCTAAATTTAAGCAAAATACATTATCTTACTAATGGAAGTGTAAAGGCAATATCCTGGGCCAAATTTCCCCTATAAGGATATTCTTTTTCTAAATGGACTCCGCAAAGCCCATGCCACATAACTCCCATGCAAGCAGCGTCCTTTGAATCTATTTTCATACCCTTTATATGTCCTATAATGCCTGATAATACATCTCCAGATCCACCAATTGCTAAATTTTTGCATGCAATATTTGATATATATATTTTTTTGTCTTTATCTGAAACAAGTGTACCAGCACCTTTTAGTACACATACACATCCATATTTATGTACCAATGTTTTTACAGCATTAAATCTGTCTTGTTGTATTTTTGCAGTAGTAGTGTTTAAAAGATATGCAGCTTCTCCTGGATGTGGTGTTAATATAGTCTCAGAAGGTATTTTAATATCTTCTTCTAATTTAGATAAATTATAGAGCGCATCTGCATCTATCACAGTTGGAGGATGATCTGCATTTAGATATTGCCTTAAAAATTCCCTTACGCCATTATTTCTACCCATTCCAGGACCTATTACAACTGCATCAAATTTTGTTAGCTCATCTTTTATCTCGTTAAAGTTCTCCTTCTCAAATTCAGTATTATCCCTTGAGCCCAGTTCTTTTGTCATTATCTCTGGCCAGTTCAGTTTGACATTTGAACTGCAACCACAGGGAATTGCTGCTGTAACTAAACCAGCACCAGCCTTTAATGCTGCCAATGAACATAAACTAACAGCTCCAGTAAGCCCTTTTGCTCCGCCAATTACAAGAACATGCGAGACTGAACCCTTATGAGCTAAATGTGTTATATCAGGTATATATTTTATGATATCTGTAGAAATCCCATAAAATGAAGGGGGATTCTCTTGCTTTATTTTTTGAGGTATCCCGATCTTGCCAATTACTAATTTTCCTACAAACTCTTTTGCCTCAGGAAGATATAAGCCTACTTTTGCTTCTTCAAAGGTTACTGTTACATTGGCCTTGACTGCAATAGGTGATGGAATACCCATGTAGCCATTTAGCCCAGATGGGATGTCCA
>NZ_JBMYBT010000080.1:0-9025 GCF_053993635.1 Desulfothermus sp.
AACGGAGCCGACGAGACTCGAACTCGCGACCTCCGGCGTGACAGGCCGGCGTTCTAACCAAACTGAACTACGGCTCCGTTTAAGTGGGCGGAACAGGGCTCGAACCTGTGACCCCCGGCTTGTAAGGCCGATGCTCTCCCAACTGAGCTATCCGCCCTAGCGGAGATGGAATATATATACTTTCACCTGGTCTGTCAACTTTTTTTTCAAAAATTTCTTAGCATATCTTTTTTTATCACAGGAAACCGCGGCCTATCTGAATTTACACGTTAGTAAGTTCTTCTGTTAATTTTTTTAGTTCCTCAGCCTGGGATGTGAGTTTTTCTATGACTATTACTGTTTCATCCATTGCTGAAACTGTCATTTCTGAAAGATTACCTATCTCTTCAATAGATCTGGTAATCTGTTCACTGGCTGATGACTGCTCTTCTGCTGCAGTGGCAATACTTCTCACCTGTTCAGCACTGTCCTTAGCAAGATTCAAAATTTTATTTAAAACTTCTCCTGATTCAGTGGCAAAAGAGGATGCTTGTTCAACTGCCTCCAGGGCCTTTTTCACTACCTCATTGCTTTGTTTGGTTGCATTCTGAATATTTGAGATATTTTCAGAGACCTCTTTGGTTGCATTCATGGTCTTTTCTGCTAATTTTCTCACCTCATCTGCTACAACCGCAAAGCCCCTTCCAGCATCTCCAGCCCTAGCTGCCTCTATGGCTGCATTTAATGCTAGAAGATTGGTCTGATCTGCTATGTCATTGATAACGTCAATTATATTCCCTATGGCTTCAGCCTGCTCTGTCAGCTCTTTCATTTTATTTGCAAGGTCCAAACTTGTGTCCTTTACCTTTTGTATCTCTTCAATAGTCCTTTTTACCACCTCAAATCCTTCAGTGGCACTATTACTTGTGATTTCAGTATTTTCTGATGCTGCTGCTGCATTTTTCGCTACTTCCAGGACAGTTGCATTCATCTGTTGCATGGCTGTTGCAGCTTCTTCTACCCTATTTTTTTGTTCATTCATCCTGTTATTTACGTCCATGACCTGTGATTGGAGTTCATCTGCTGTGCTGGTAAGTCCAAAAACCACTTCTTCAAGAGTAGAAGCAGCATCAAGTAACTTCTTACTCTTATTTTCTGCATCTATCTTTGCCTGCTCAGCCATTTCCTTTGCCTTTTTAGCCTCTTCTGCAACCTTCATGGCCTTCTCACTATTTTCTTCTGCCTCTTTGATTTTATTTTTCAGATTTTCCACCATTTTTTCAATGGAATCCTTTAAAATCTTAAGCTCAGACTTAAAAGTGCCTGTTAATTTGGTATCGAGATTCCCCAAAGATACCTCTGTTGCATATTCCACTAGGTTATTCAAAGGATTTTTTAAAGAATTCTTCAGATAGACATATATAAATGAGAGTATCAATACAAATAAAAGCATACTGGCAGCCAGGGATGTTATGAAAATATTATTTAAATTAGAAATAAAATTGTTGTGATATTGATTTTTCGCCTTTTCTATATCATCCGTATATTCTCCCATTCCAATTATCCATCCCCATGGTTTAAAAAACTTTACATATGAAATCTTTTTGAAATTCCCCCTTTCACCCTTTTTCCCCCAGTAATAAGTTACAAATCCTTCGCCTTTTTTCTTACACACATCTACCATCTCAAGCATCATTTTTTTACCGTTCTTATCCTTTAAATCTCCAACATATCGCCCCCTTAACTTTTCCAATGGATGAACCAGCATTATAGGGTGAGTGTCATTTATCCAAAAATAATTTCCACCACTAAATCTAATCCTGCCAATAGCCTCCATTGCTTCCATTTTCATCTTAACACTAATGTCTTCAAGCCATTCCCCTACTCCTACTATCCAATTTAATTCAGGTATTAATTTCACATAAGATAATTTTAAAGACGCCTTGTTGTAACCAGGTTTTGGCCAATAGTAATCAACCAGACCCTCTCCTTGATTCTTACATATTGCTATCATTTCTTTAAAAAAATATTTTCCTTTTTTGTCCTTAGCATTAATCACATTTTTTCCTTCCAGAGATGGTTTTGCAGGATTCAAGATAACAACCCCTTTTGTATTTAAGACAAAAATATAGTTTTTATTAATGCCAAATCTTTGTTTTCTTATTACGTCTTTGATGTCTTCAGTAGGTATATTCTTCTCAAATAACCCTTTTATCTCATTTGAGACAATATCTATTATTTTCTTTAGTTCCATAAACTTTTTTTCTTTTAAGGCATCTATATCCTGGGACATGTTATAATAATCCTGCACAATACTATATGCCACATTGACAATATTCTTTAATCTGTCTTTCTTTCTATCAATACTGTATTGAGAAAAATTTCTTAATTGTGCTTCCTCTAATTCTGCCATTTTCCATTTAAAAATACCTATTGTGAATAAAAATTGAGCTATCAATGCAATTACCGTAAAAATAAGTACTCTATTAATCAGGGATTTTTTCATAATAACCTCCTTTTTTTAAGACCCAAAAGCCCTAATTCACCTTAATTCCACATTACTAAAATCTTTTGTTAATTGTTAACAACTCTTTTTCAAGATGTAAAGCAAGTTTTAAAAACTAATATGAGCCCCTATAAAAAGTTTATCTAATACAACAGCAAGTCCCTTTCTAGTGACTCCAGTCCTATCAACTCCAATGGCTTGAATTTAAAGTTAACAAAATAATTTGGTTTAAAATTTCCGTTCCCTGTTCTGTATATAATCAACCCAAATTTCTAAAATCCTTTTTTATATTGTCAAATTGTGCTTTAGGGTTTAAGATGTTTCAAATGTTTATAAAACTATATAACCTGTAACTTCTGGAGGGAGCGTATGGAGTATAAGAACTTAATTGTAAAAAAAAGAGATGATTTTTTAGGGATTATAACCTTAAACAGACCCAAAAATCTAAACACATTTACTATTGAACTTGCCAAGGAACTAAAAAAGGCCCTGGAATACATGGATGGAGACCCAGAGGTTAGAGTAATAATTTTACAAGGCGCAGGCAGGGCATTTTGTGCAGGTATTGATGTGAGCGATTTCTTTGGCAAATCCACAAAAGAGTACAGGGAATGGATAGAGACCATGGAATCTCCCCTTGTGTATATATCACAGATAAGTAAGGTTGTGATTGCTCAGGTTCAAGGACCTGCTGTTGCAAATGGTCTAGGACTTGTAGCAGCGTGTGACCTTGCCATTGCTGCAAAAAATTCCAAATTTGGCTTAACTGCAATAAATGTAGGCCTAAATTGTGTTGGACCAGTAATCCCTGTACTCAGATCAATTGGTAGAAAGCGGGCATTGGAGCTTTTATTTTTGGGAAATACCATAGATGCTGAAGAAGCGCATAAAATAGGTCTAATTAACAGGGTGGTAGAGGTTGATGAGCTGGAACAAGAAACCTTAAAAATTGCAAAAGATCTTGCAAACAAAAGCCCTATTGCCCTTCAAATTGCAAAAAAGGCATTTTATACTGCTGAAGACATGGATTACTTAAAGGCATTTAATTATATGAATGAAGTATTTGCCAGATTGTGCTCCACAGAGGATGCTAAAGAAGGGGTTAAGGCCTTTTTAGAAAAAAGGACCCCAGAGTGGAAGGAAAAATAATTTTCCCCCCTGCAGCGAAAATAGTATTAGATGAATGATTACAAAAATTTTCTGTCCAAAAGAAGATGGGAAAAATAGCCAATAGTTGCAGCCAGATAAAAAGGAAGCACCTTTTGTATAGGGATTTTATAAAAAATCAAAGGTAATATGATAATAGGGGATGGAACAAGCACCATTGCCCATAAGGTGTGAGTCCATCCCCTATGTTTTCCCAGGGGAGGCAACATTGCCATAAATCCCAGTATAGCAGCCCATTTATAATACTTTTTTATCATCAACGCCAAATCTAGAGAAACCAACAAAAAATAAAAGATATTCTGTCCCTTTGAATCAGTATCAACATCTGGAAATAGTGCCCCAAGGGATCCTATAAACAAAATCGACGTAATCTCCAATACATTAAAATCATACCAGCCTTTGTATATTGACAGTGCAACACCAAGGCCAGTTAAGGCCATTCCACCTGCTAAATGAACCTTGTATCCTGGCATAAAACAATCTCCTACTCACCTTATGTGATGGTCTTGGACAAAAAATTCACTCTATAATCCTGAAATTTTAATATCCTTTGGATATTCAACAATAAATTTAATAGGAAGTTTCCTAACCTCATTGGGTTTGAGATCTATTTTCCATTTAATTATTCCATCTCGAGATATAGTTGCTTTGTCCTTTTTAGGGGATAAAAGCGTAACCTTTATTTTTTCGTTTCTAGAGACAGGGATATTATCTTTTACAACAAGTTTTATATTTCTTTTTTTTCCGTTATGGACATCTATCTCATATTCATAAACAAGCTTTATTTTTTTTGTGACTACACCCTTATATTGGGTATATTTTTTTATTAATTTCTTTGTTGTCCTTATAGATTCATCAATACCCATAGACAAATTTAACTCTTCTCCTGGCAATTTTCCTTTTTTAATAAAGAATTTGTTTATAAACATGCCATCTAAAAAAACACTAACCTTCCCTGGCATTATTGGGTATTTAAAGGGATTTTTAATTTGAACATTTAGTTGTGCATAATTATTTAGCTTTGGAACGGCAAAATAAATAAAATCCCCTTTTGTGATCTTTGAAAATAAATAAATCCTATGCTCTTTTTTGTCCGAAGGAATAGATACCTTCTTTGGCAGTACAAAACTAAATGAAGTAAGATTTTCTTTTAAAAAACTGTTTCTATTTAATTTTCTTTCGCCTGAGTAATCTTTTGATACTGCAAATTCCATTTTCATGGATCTTTTGACCATTGGAACACTTTTATATATAGGAGGGGAATATACATCTAAATACCAGGGTGTTAGATCTGGGATCTGACCTGCATATGGCCTAGACGTTGAAATCTCCATATTAACAGAATTCCAATCTTCTCCAGTTGACTGTCGCACAATGGCATAAGAATAAATTGCAACTGATTTTTCGTGGGAATCAACTTTTATATCATATGTATATTTCCATCCTGCAGCCCTTACAAGATACATAAATTTTAGTTTTGTGTTTATGTCCTTTTTTGAATACAAACTTATATAAATGTCTTTTGATGGATTAGAATAAGAACTAATCTCATTTATTTTATTTTCCAGTGCCTTTTTTTTCTTAATTAGATCTTCTCGCTTTTCATCTAATTTTGAAATCATGGTGTATTTTGATTCCAGGGATTTTATAATATATTTGGAAAAATTTTCCACTTCCTTTGTAGATATTTTAAATTTCTCTGAAAATGGATTAGTTGATTTTACAAATTCAATTGCAGTTTTTATTGACTTAATCTTGTTTAAAATAGATGACATCTCCCTATCAAGAATGTGAATTTTGTGTTTTAATTCTTTTATCCTGTTGGACTGTAGATCATTTGAATAATTTTTCTCCACTTTAACATCTAAAATTTCAACAAATTTTCCTGGAACTGCTTCGATTTGAATCGATCTATCCACCATACTCATTGGAAAACCTTTAAATCTATACTGATTTTCGCCCTTCTTTAAATCAACATTAATTTCTTTTTTTACAAGGGCGATGTTTGGATATAAGACAATATTAGTTATCTTTCCCGCACTCTCACCATAGGCAAAAGGCATAAGTCCATACAAGGTAAAAAAACAGACCATAAAAATTAATTTATTTAAACGCATAATCCCTCCCCTTTTTAAATCATTTGATAATTAATCTCCAGGAGCAACGCTTTTAAAGAATATTAACTTTTTAAATTTAAGTTGACAATAAATATTTACTTCATATAAACTGGTTCTAAAATATTACCAGGCGCCCAGTTTAACTATACATTTTTAACCTACAAGGAGGGGAGATATGGGAGAAATAATTAAAGGCTTTCCATCAACAATGGGGGACACATACCAACTAAATTTAATAGAAATTATCAAATATGCAGCAACAATGTTTCCCAAAACTGAAGTGGCATACAGGTGTTTAGATGGAAAAATGTTTAGATACAACTATCTAGATGCCTACAGAAGGATATCAAAAATGGCCCATGCACTAAAAGACTTAGGAGTTCGGCCTGGAGATCGTGTTGGTGTTATGGAATTTAATTCCCATAGATTTTTTGAGCTCTATTTTGCAATATCTGGAATTGGTGCAGTCCTTATGCAGCTAAATCCAAGGATATCCAAGGATGATCGGATTTATGTAATAAACCACTCAGGAACAAAACTTATTTTTGTAAACGAGCTTCTTGTTCCTCTAATTGAAGAGATATCTGACTCAATTCCAAACGTGGAAAAATTTGTGGTGATTTCAGAAACTGACAAAAATAAAGAAACGTCTTTGTCTCCAGTATTTAATTATGAAAAATTACTGGAAGGAAGAGAAGAAGAATTTAACTGGCCCATGATAAATGAATCCTCTGCCTATAGCGGGGCTTATACATCAGGCACCACTGGAAAGCCAAAAGGGATCTATTATTCCCATAGGGCTATTTGCCTCCACACAATGATAATAAACATGTTATCAGAATTAACACCTAATGATGCAATGCTTCAAATTGTCCCTATGTTCCATGCAAATGGATGGGGTGCCTTTTTTGGTCCTCCTATGGTTGGCGCAAGATTGGTATTTCCTGGACTGTATTCTGCAGAAAATCCTGGGCCACTTGTTGAATTATTGGTTAATGAAAAGATTACAGTTACCAATGGCGCACCTGCCATATTTCTGCCAATGCTACATTACATTGAAAAGATGGATCCAAAACCAAAATTTAACAACCTGCGCATGTTATCTGGAGCCACAGAGCCACCACTGGCACTTATGAAAAAGTATGCAGAATTGGGTGCAGAGGTAATACACGCATATGGAGCAAGCGAGACCACACCCTTAGTAACACTTAATAAACCAAAGCCATATTTAAGTTTAGATGAAGAAAAGAGGTGGGAACTTAAGAAAAAACAGGGTTATTTTGTCCCATTTATTGACTGGAAGTTAAAAGATCCTCTGGGAGGAGACGTGCCAACAGATGGAAAAACTGTTGGAGAGCTATATTTAAAAGGTCCGTGGATTACATGCAAGTATTACAATGACGAGAGGACCAAAGACGCCATTTCTGAAGACGGTTACTGGAAGAGCGGAGATGCTGCTACAGTGGATGAAAATGGATATTTAAAGATCACAGATAGGTTTAAAGACCTAATAAAAAGTGGCGGTGAATGGATATCTTCAATTGATTTAGAAAATGCTATAATGGCACATCCAGAAGTAGCCGAGGCATCAGTGGTGGGAATTCCACATCCAAAATGGGAAGAAAGGCCCCTAGCCCTTGTTGTACTAAAGGACCCATCAAAAGATATAAAAGAAAAAGATATCCTTGATTTTATTTCTCCAAAGTTCGCAAAGTGGCAACTCCCAGACAGGGTTTTATTTGTTGATTCAATACCCAAGACCAGTGTTGGTAAATTTTCCAAAAAAGATATAAGAAAGATGTACTGGGACTTCTATACAAAAAATGCATAACTTTTAAATTTTAGGAGGGGGAGTTATGGCACATATTTCTGGGGATATAAGGGAAAAGTTTTACTCTATTACAGAAGAAAATGTAAATTTTCTATTAAACCATTACAACAAGGTTAATAGATGGGTAATTGCAGATCTATTAAAAAGAAGTGCGTACCACTACCCAGATAAAATTGCACTTAGATTTAAAGATATAGCTTTGACTTATTCTGAACTAGATAAAAAGGCAAATCAAGTTGCCAATGCACTAAAGGACCTTGGTGTAAAAAAATATGATAGAGTTGCAATTCTAGCACACAATACCATTAATCATGTTCTTACATGGTTTGGGTCAATCAAAATTGGAGCAATTTATCTGGCAATTAATTATCTTTTGCATGGCCCAGACATAAAATATTGTATAGATCATTCAGAGAGTAAAATATTTATAGTTGAAGATGCACTCTTTGATCTAGTTAAAGATGTTATAAATGATATGAAAAGTGTTGATAAATTTATTTGGTCTAAGGATATGAAAGGAATGGAGCCTGCTGATGATAAATTTATAGATTTTGATAACTGGTATAGTCAGTATCCAGATACTGAGCCTGATGTGGTACTCAGAATTGAAGATCCATGTCAAATGACCTATACAAGTGGTACAGAATCTAAACCCAAAGGCGTAATAATAACCCATCAGTCTCTTCTTGCCCAATACATGGGATGTATTGTTGATGGAGGATATGATTCTTCTGATATAAATGTAAATGCCCTTCCAATATACCACTGTGCACAAAGAGATGTATTCATGAATCCAATATTCTGGTTAGGTGGAGAAAATATCTTGATTACTCCAGAAATCCCAGAGATTTTAAAAAGCATTGAAAAATATAAGGCAACTATGTTCTTTGCCCCACCAACTGTGTGGATTGGGATGTTGCGACATCCAGATTTTGATAAATATGATTTAAGCAGTTTAAAAAAGATATATTATGGAGCCTCAATTATGCCTGTTGAGGTCTTAAAAGAGATCTTAGAGAAATTCGAGGGAGCAAAGGTATATAATTACTATGGACAGACAGAACTGGCACCATATCACACCATATTAAAGGCTGAAGATGCCTTACGAAAATTGGGTTCAGCAGGAAAAGGTGGGCTAAATATGGAGACACGGCTTGAAGACGATATGGGTAACACAATAGATCAACCAGGTGTTGTCGGGGAGATAACAGGTCGTGGACCCCATGCTATGCTCATGTATTTTAAAGATCCTGAAAAAACTGAAGAAGCTATGCGTGGGGGATGGTTCCATTCTGGAGACCTTGGAGTCATGGATGAAGAAGGCTATATTACAGTAGTAGACAGGAAAAAGGATATGATAAAGACAGGCGGCGAAAATGTGGCAAGTCGCGAAGTAGAAGAGGCCATATATCTGGATAAAAGGGT
>NZ_JBMYBT010000081.1:0-21692 GCF_053993635.1 Desulfothermus sp.
CTATGTTTCATCTTTAGATGAATATTTAAAACAAAAAATAGATAAATCAAAACCAACTATAGGAATATGGTTTTATCAAGCATATTGGCTAAACCAGGAACTTAAATGGATAGATGCATTGATACATACAATAGAAAGTAGAGGTGTGAATGTAATACCTGTATTCCATAAGAGATTTGAAGATAAAATATCTAATAGTATTGGCCCTGACGAGGTGGTTGAAAAGTATTTTATAAAAGATGGAAGGCCTATAATAGATGTTCTCTTAAATCCCATGATGTTTTCTCTAACTATGTTGGGTGATAAATATAAATCCCTATATGAAAAATTAGATTGTGCAGTAATCCAGATAATAATGTCTCTTACCCCTTATAAAGAATGGCATGATAGTTTAAATGGACTATCTCCAATTGATATATGTTGTTCAATAGCACAACCTGAATTTGATGGCACATATATAACTGTTCCAGTAGCATTTAGGGAGGAAAAGATTATAGATCCTATTACAGGTGCGCTTATCTCCTCTTATGAACCATGTGATGAGAGAATAACAAAGGTAATAGACCTTGCCCTTAATTATGCAAAATTAAAGAAAAAGATAAATGCAGATAAAAAATTAGCCATTGTATTTCACAATTATCCTCCAAGAAATGACAGAATAGGATGTGCAGCAGGACTTGATAGTTTTGAATCTGTAAAACTCCTTTTAGATAGATTAAAACAGGTCGGATACAGGATAGATAAAACTTATCAGAATGGAGATGAGCTTGCACAAGAGATAATTTCTGGAGTTACCTATGATAGAAGATGGATTTTACCAGAAGAACTAAAAGATAGATGTGAAAGTTTTGTAAGTGGTGAAAAGGTTGATGAATGGATTAGCTCTCTTTCTAAAGAAAACAAAGACAAATTGCATGGAGATTGGGGAGAGGTCCCTGGGGATTTGCTTGTGTGGGAGAATAAAATGTTTTTTCCTGGTATCAAAAATGGAAATGTATTTATCACAATACAGCCCTTAAGGGGTTGTTTAGAGAAAATAGATAATACCTACCACGACCCTTATCTCTCACCTCCTTACAACTATATTGCCCATTACAAATGGATAAGGGATGAATTTGGAGCAGATGCAGTAATCCACGTGGGAAAACACGGCTCCCTTGAATGGCTTCCAGGAAAATCAGTTGGACTCTCCAATAAGTGCTGGCCAGATATAGCAATCATGGATTTGCCCAATATATACCCATACATAATAAATGATCCAAGCGAAGGAACCCAGGCAAAGAGAAGGTCTTATTGTTGTATAATAGACCATTTAACTCCAGCCTTTACTAATGCGGGTCTATATGAAGATTTGGCAAAGTTAGATAATCTATTAAAGGAATACACTTTGGCCAAGGTGCAGGATAGTGGGAAAGTCAAAGTCTTAAAAAACATGATCTTTGAGGCTGCTAAAGAGTGTAATATATTATCTGATTTAAATATGGATTGTACCAGTGTGCCAGATGATTTTGAATTGTTTTTAAAAAAACTTCATTCCTATTTAAGTGACCTTGAAAATAACATGATAAATGATGGACTCCACATACTTGGAGTCCCTCCCAAAGATGATAGACTAGTAGAATACATTGTGCAACTTACCAGACTATCAAATGGAGATGTTCCTTCTTTGTGGGAAGTAATATGTGAAATTATGGGATATGAATATGATAAAGTATTAGAAAATAAAGGTGGCATAGTAGATAAAGAGAAACAAATAACAGGTAGAGAGATATTAAAAAACGTGCATGCAATGGCTATAGATATAGTAAAGAGGCTTTACAGAGAAAATTTTGATAAAACAAAAATACAAAAGATATTAAAGGATATATCCTCTAAGCACAATAATAAACTCAGCGTTGTGCTTGAATATATCTGCGATTTATATACCTCTCTTTTAAAGACCACCAATGAGATTGAAAATACCATCCATGCCTTAAAGGGAGGATTTGTTCCACCAGGCCCATCAGGGGCTCCAACGAGAGGTCAGGCCTATATCCTTCCAACAGGGCGGAATTTTTATTCAGTTGATCCTCGAAAGATCCCAACTCCTGCTGCATGGGAAGTTGGAAAAAAACTCGGTGACGAGCTCATAAAAAGATATTTAAAGGATACAGGCAAGTATCCTGAAACCATTGGTATTATTTTGTGGGGCGGACCAGTTATGAGGACAGGCGGAGATGATATTGCAGAAATACTCTATCTTCTAGGAGTTAAACCTGTGTGGGCCAGGGGAAGTATGGACGTTATTGGATTGGATATAATCCCTTTATCAGAGCTAGGCAGGCCAAGATTAGATGTGGTCCCAAGGATTTCTGGATTTTTTAGAGATGGTTTTCCCAATCTAGTTGAACTCATAGATGAGGCTGTAAAACTTGTGGCAAATTTAAAAGAAGATGGATCAGAAAACATTTTAAGGAAAAATGTATTACGGGACATAGAATTATATAAAAAACAGGGGATGGATGATGAAAAGGCTTTTTTAGAAGCAACAATCAGGATATTTGGCTGTGCACCAGGCTCTTATGGGGCAGGTGTTGCAGAACTTGTGGAGTCTGGGAAGTGGAATACACAACAAGACCTTGGAAATATTTATATTTCATACTCCAGTTATTCCTATGGAAAGGATAATTTTGGGACCAAAAAACAAGAAAACTTCAGACAAGTGTTATCACGCATGGATTTAGCAGTAAAAAATGAAGATTCCAGGGAATATGACATGATGTCCTGCACAGACTTTTATAACTACTTTGGCGGGCTTATCGTGGCTTCCAAAAGTGTAAGGGGCAAGCCTCCAAATTCCTATGTTGGAGATTCTTCAGATCCCAATAGAATCAAGATGCGCTCTACAGAAGAAGAGGCCAAATTCATTATCAGGTCAAGGATTACTAATCTTAAGTGGATAAAAGGAATGAAAAGACATGGTTATAAAGGAGCCTCTGATATCTCCAAGATGATGGACGTGATTTTGGGATGGGACGCAACAGCA
Organism: Desulfothermus sp.; assembly: GCF_053993635.1. NCBI lineage: Bacteria > Pseudomonadati > Thermodesulfobacteriota > Desulfovibrionia > Desulfovibrionales > Desulfothermaceae > Desulfothermus > Desulfothermus sp. The sequence goes on from NZ_JBMYBT010000081.1 coordinate 3,026, forward strand.
AATGTAATGGAAGATTGGATGTATGAAAAAGTAGCAAGATCCCTTGCCCTGGATAAAGAGATCAAAAGTTGGATGAAGGAAAAAAATCCATACGCACTACACAATATAATCTCAAAACTCTTAGAGGCAAAAAATAGGGGTATGTGGAAGCCAAAACAAGAAACCCTCAGAGAATTAATGGAGTCCTATCTGGAAATAGAAGGGGAAATAGAAGAAATAACTGATTAAGATGTAAGAGGAGTATTAGCAAAAATTGTGTATATCCCCTGGGAGGGTGATAAATAAGGGAAGATTGTGATCAGTGTGAGTGATCAGTGTGAGTGGAAAACAGATCACTGACACTGACAACAGTTCACTTTTAAATAAAAGGAGGTTTTAAAATGAAGACACATGTTAGGAGATTGGCTTTTTTACTTATTACTTTATTTTTTGTTAACACAAGCACCCAATTATGGGCAGAGGAATTAAAAAAGACCCAGTTAAATGAGATGGTAGTTACATCTACTATGACCAAACACGATGTAATGGTGGTTCCTTCAAATGTTATGGTAATAACTGCAAATGATATTGCCCAGATGGATGCAAAGACAATGGCTGAAGTGTTAAAAAAATACCCAGGGATATTTTATTCTTCAGCTACGGGAATAAAGCCCCACTTATCATTGAGGGGCACAAGGATTGGCATGAGTGGTGGTGCACTGGTACTTTTAAACGGTATTCCCATGAATATGGGAAAATTTGGATATACTGATTTTGAAGCTATTCCTGTTGAAAATATAGAGAGGATTGAAGTGGTAAAAGGTCCACTTTCAGCACTTTATGGCGGAGATTCTGCAAGGGGTGTTATAAATATTGTAACAAAAAAAGGCAAAAAACCTGTTCAAGGGTGTATATCTACTATTGTTGGTTCTTATAAGGAACAGAGATATTCAGCCACACTCTATGGCTCCCAGAAAAAGCTTTTTTACAATTTAAATATGAAAAAAAGAGAACAAGAGACCTTTAGAGATTATACCTCATTGGATGGATATTATTTAAATGGAGAGATTGGTTATTGGTTGGGAGATTTTGGTAAGATCTCTTTTTTTGGGAATGCAATAGACAAAAAACGACTTCTTCCAAAGGCATTGACCAAGGAAGATGAAAATCAATCTAGATCCTATTCTCCAGACTACAGTGAGACTAACAATAGAGACTATATATCAGGCATAAATCTGGATATAAATAGATCTCAATACGATATAAGGTCCACTGTTTATTATAAGACCAGGGACAAAAATTATGAAAATTACAAACTGGCAACAAAAAAACCTTACAAAGAAAAGTTAAATGAATATGTCCATGGTATAAGGTCTGTATTTACATATAAAACAGAAATATTTCAAAGAAAATCCCTTTCTTCTATTGGATTTGATTTTGACAATGACGACATTCATATAGATACCATAAAGGCAACACAAAGGGTGATTGGAGCACCATATATAAAACCTGATCCTAAAAAATCAGGGGAATTTAGAAGAAGGGAAATAGGACTCTTTTTTCAACAAGAATTTGAGCTATTAAAAGATTTGAATCTTGTAGCAGGGGTTAGATACGATTATTTTGAATTTGATTTAGATCCAGACTATGATTTTTCTGAAGAAGGGACAAAGAATTTTGATGATTCTCCTGATTTTGATAAATTAAATCCAAGGGTAAGTTTAAATTACACTATTTTGAAAAATTTAACTACATATGTAAGTTTCAGTAAGGCATACAGGGCTCCAAATATATATGATTATTATTACAGTTCATCCTATGCTGTAAAATATCAATATACATTAAAACCAGAGACTTTTACACAGTATGAAGCAGGAATAAGATATGCATTTTCAAAATATCTAAATATAGATACAAGTGTGTATTGGATAGGTATTGATGATATGCTGGATACAGTGTATGATGACAGTGGACATTATATGGGTAAACAAAATGTTTCAGAAGTAACTATAAAGGGAATCGATCTCAGTCTCTTTGGAGAACTTTTATCTAGAATTAACTACAAAGTTAATTACACCTATACAGATGCCAGATATACTGACCATTTACTTGCAAAAGTTGGACGAGGGCAGGTGGTTGATGTAAAAGATAACAGGCTTACAAAAGTTCCTTATAACAAGCTCAGTATTGATTTAAATACAAAAATATTAAAAGGAAGAGATTATGAACTATTGTGGTATGTAAATTTTTATGCACAAACAGGTTTTCAAATGGATAAAGCAAATACCAAACAATATCCTGGTTATGGACTTGTAAATACAAAATTAACTTTAAGATATAAAAAGGTCAATATATTTATAGCTGCTGACAACTTACTAGATAAAGAATATGACGCCTATGCATATAGGTCCTATGGAAAGGATTATTATTATCCTGCATCAGGAATAACAGTATCTGCAGGCTTACAGTTTTATTTCTAAATTTTAAACAAAGGAATATGGGGCCTTGAATTGTCAAGGCCCTATCTAAGTATGTTTAAATTTAATGAAAAAAAAATTTATCTGTTTTCTATTTATGTAATTTTAAATTTTGCTCTATATTCCATAATCTGGGCATCTAGCCTAGATGTAATTGTGCTTAATAGAAAAGATATAAAAAATATGAATGGTCAAACTGTCTATGATATTTTAAACAGGATTCCAGGTATAAATGCAGGAGAGAATTTTATTTCTATTAGAGGTTCATTAAAAGTAAAGGTATATTTAGATGATAAACCTTTAAATGACCCTTCATCCTCTCATGGAGGTATAAAATTTGACGTCATATCACCTGAGGATATTGAAAGGATAAAAATTATAAAAGGACAGGGCGCAGTTGGTTATGGAAATGATGCAAGTGGAGGAGTTATTTTAATTTATACAATAAAAAAAAGAAGTCTGGGAGGAAATATAAAATATTATACAGGAAATTTTAATACCCATAGTTTTAAAACAAACTTAAGACACAATATACACAATATTGGATTTAACATAACAGGTGGTTATTTTTCTACAAATGGATATCAAACAAATAGTGATAAAGAAAAATACAGGCTAGGTGTAAAAGTAGATTCTAGATTACATAATAATTCTACTATAGCCATTTCCTATGATTTTTTAAATTCAAGAAGGGGTATTAGCGGCAGGGTAGAGTATCCTACTCCTAATTTGAGAAAAAAGAGCTATATGCATTCACTTGGAATAAATTTTTCTAATTATAATTTAAAGACAATGACATACATAAATAAAGCACATACTTCATATTCAGATAGCTCAAAAAGATTACATACCTTTATTGATGTTACCAAGGGCGGAGCAAGAGTTACAAAAGGAATAAAACTCCCTTATTTAAAAAATACAATCATTGGATTAGAGGGTGAATCTGCAATAGGCAAAGGAAGCACCTTTAATAGACATGAAGAATATTCTATGTCTTGTTTTATGTCCTCTCACAACAAGATTTTTAATATTAAGGAATTGTCTATTAACTATGGAGTTAGAGGCACATTAAACTCTCATTTCAAAGACTATATGGATCCAGAAATAAAATTAATATATAAGAAAAATAAATTTTTAGGCACTATTTCTTATTCAAGAAATCATAATACTCCATCTTTTTATCAGCGATACAACAAAACCAATAAAAGAGAACCAAATCCATCTTTAGACGTAGAATCTGCTGATAATATTTGTGCTAGTGGTTCTTATAAAATTAATGACAATTTTTCTTTAAATTTTTCTGTTTTTAAAAATAGAATCAAAAACAGAATAGTATATGTTCTTGGACATAATGGAGTAGGTAAATATAATAATTTTGGATCTGTTACATATAAAGGATTTGATGGGTTATTTAAATGGAAATATAAAACGATTATGGGAAATGTAGGATATACTCATCTTGAAGCAAGAGATGATAAAACAGGACGTTGGATGGTGGCAAAACCTAAACACAAGATAAATTTATTAATTAATTGTAAATTAAAAAATAATTTATCAGTTGTTTTTGATGCCAAATATGAATCCAAACAATATACAAGGACAAATAACAAAACATGGGTAGGAGCTCGCACTATCTATAACATAAGGGCAAGATATACTTTACCAAAGAATAGGTTTATTAATAACAAAGTTGAAGTATTTACAGAAGTAAAAAACTTGATGAATAAACATTATCTATATGGTGATGGCTATCTTGCACCTCCAAGAACTTGGTTATTCGGGATTAATTTTTATTTTTAAAAGGTGATATTATGGGTGTATATTTTCCTTTTACAGCAAGTGTTGGCCAAAGGGAAATGAAACTTGCCATAATCCTTGGTCTGATAAATCCAAATATTGGCGGGATATTGATTCAAGGAGAAAAGGGCACAGGGAAATCTACTATTGTCAGGTCTATATCCAGCCTTATGCCTTCAATAAAAATATATACCCTTCCATTAAGCTCAGATGTAGAAAGTATCATTGGAGGTATTGACCTTGAAAAGGCTATTATATTGGGAAAGCCAGTGCTTTATGAAGGATTAATATCAAAGGCAAATTCAGGGATTTTATACATAGACGAGGTAAACCTTTTACATGACTATTTAATAGAGACCATCCTGTCTGCACATTCCTCTGGCGTAAATATTGTGGAAAGAGAAGGTATATCTAAAAAACAAATGGCTAAATTTTTTCTAATTGGCACTATGAATCCTGAAGAAGGAGATATAAGACCTCAATTACTTGATAGATTTGGACTCTGCGTAAAAGTAAAAAGCGAAAAGGATCCATATAAAAGACTCAAGATATTGGATAGAAGGGTGTTATTTGAGATGGATCCTCAAAGTTTTATAAAACAATATCTAAAAAGAGAAATCAGACTCAGAAATAAAATTATTTTAGCAAGAAAAATATTAAAGACAATAACTTTAAAAAAAGAATTAAAAGATATTATTGTAAAAATATGCACAGAAAACAATGTTGCAGGACATAGAGCTGAAATAGTGATGGCAGAAGCTGCAATGGCTTATGCTGCATTTAAAGGTCATAGAGAAGTAACTATAAAAGATATAAATGCTGTTGCAGAGTTTGTGCTCTGTCATAGAAGACAAAATAGTGCACCTCCTCCCAAAACTCAAGACAAACAAGATAAGGCCCGCACAAAAACAAAAAATAATAAACAGGATAATTCAGATAAAAAAGAGACGCCAAATAATACAAATAAAAAGAATTTAAGCCCTGATAATTTAGAAAATAGTGCCCACTCAGCTTCTCAGTCTCAAATCTTAAAAAGCAAGGAAGATAGAGAAAAAATATATGAGATAGGTCCTGTTTTTAGAACCAGAGATTTTGCATCTAAAAAAGATAGAATCTATAGAAAAGGCTCTGGCAAAAGGTCTAAGACCCTGACATCTTTAAAGCAGGGTAGATATGTTCGGGCCAGGATTGCAAAAAGGGTTGAAGATATTGCTATTGATGCAACTATTAGGGCTGCTGCACCCTATCAAAAGATGAGAAAAAAACAGCCTGGAGTATTAATAACTATTACAAGAGAAGATATTAGACAAAAGGTAAGAGAAAAAAAAGTAGGAAATCTTTTGCTATTTGTTGTGGATGCCAGTGGCTCCATGGGAGCACAGGCACGTATGATTGCAACAAAGGGAGCTATAATGTCACTCCTTTTGAATGCATATCAAAAAAGAGATAGGGTTGGAATGATAGCGTTCCGTAGAAATAGCGCTACGTTAATGCTTCCTCCAACCTCTTCTGTTGAAAGGGCAGTCAAATTATTAAAAGAACTTCCTGTAGGTGGAAAGACACCTCTATCCCATGCACTTATTAAAGCAATGGATATTGTGAGGATTGAACTTATAAAAGACCCTGCATTAAGACCAATAGTTATTATTGTTACAGATGGAAAGGCCAATGTTCCTCTATATTGTCAAAATCCAATAGACGATATGTTAATGGTTGCACAAAAAATAAAAAAATATTATCAGGCAGATTATGTTGTTGTGGATACAGAGGATGGAAGTAAAATGAGTCTTGGTTTGGGCAGGACACTGGCGGATATTTTAGGAGCATATTATTTTAAATTGCATGAACTTCGTGCACAAGATTTGGTTGATGCAGTAGGAGAAATAATATGAAACATTATTTATTTCCATTTTCAGCTATAGTTGACCAGGAGCTAATGAAGTTGGGTTTGATTTTAAACGTGATCAATCCTTCTATTTCAGGAATCTTGATAAGAGGGGAAAAGGGCACAGGAAAATCCACTGTTGTTCGCTCCCTTGTTGAAATCTTGCCAAAAATAAAGGTATTTAAGGATGATCCCTTTAATTTCTGCCCTGAGACAGAAAAGAGGTATTATTTTGAGGCAAAAAAGATCATAGGTGAGGACATAAGTAGTCAAGACCCTGAGATAATAGAGAGAGAAGTGAGGGTGATAGAACTCCCATTAGGTGTTACAGAAGACAGGGTGGTTGGCACCTTAGATATTGAATATGCCTTAAAAAAGGGCAAAAAACGGCTTGAACCAGGGCTGATGGCAAAGGCCCATAGGGGAATTTTATATGTGGACGAGATAAACCTCTTAGAAGACCATATTGTAGATATTCTTCTGGATGCAGCAGCAATGGGTATCAATACAATAGAGAGGGAAGGCATATCTTTTACCCATCCAGCAAGATTTGTGCTTATTGGAACAATGAACCCTGAAGAAGGTGAGCTCAGACCCCAGCTCTTGGATCGGTTTGGACTTTGTGTAGAGGTATCAGGGATAAAAGACCATGAACAAAGGCTAAAAATAATGGAAAGAAGGCTTGAATTTGAACAAGACCCAGAAGCGTTCTTAAGAAAATGGGAAATAGAGCAGCAAAAACTCAAAGACAAAATAGAAAAGGCGATTTCTAATTACCATAAGGTCAAGATAAGTAAGGAACAGAAACTAGAGATCATATCAAGGTGTATAGAGGCCTCAGTAGATGGACATAGAGCAGATATAGTAATATTAAAAGCAGCCATGGCCATTGCAGCGTATGAACAAAGAGATGAGGTAACAACCAAAGACATAGATCTTGCATGTAAAATGGCCCTTTTTCATAGAAAGAGGAGAAGACCCTTTGATGAAACAGAAATTTAACTTGAAATTAGAGCCTAGAGCATAGGAGATATTTTTTAGGAGATGAATATAGAGGTTATTATAAAGATTTTGGATTTAAAAAAACAATATGGCCGGATTTTTGCGCTTAATGGGATAAATCTAAAAATTTTTAAAGGTGAATTATTTGCATATCTTGGTCCAAATGGAGCAGGAAAAACCACTACTATCAGGATACTTACAGGACTTACAAAAAAGAGTTCAGGAGAGGTATGGTTAAATGGTTATAATATAGACACGCACTCAAGGGAGGCAAAATCTCAATTTGGACTGGTGCCTCAATCCATTAATCTGGATATGGAACTGAGCGTAAAAGAAAATCTGGATATACATGGAAGATTATATGGACTTGGCTCAAAGGAGAGAAAAAAGAGGATAGAACAGGTCCTAGAATATGTAGAGATGCTAGATCATATAAACACTCTGGTCAAAAGATTATCTGGTGGTATGAAGAGACGCGTTGTAATAGCCAGGGCACTTATGCATAATCCATCAATTTTGTTTTTAGACGAACCAACAGTTGGGCTAGATGCAAAGATCAGGCGAAGGATATGGGCCATTATAAAAAAGATACAACAACAGGGCACAACAATCTTTCTCACCACCCATTACATTGAGGAGGCAGAATTTTTGGCCCAGAGGGTGGCATTTCTGGATAAAGGCAGGATAGTTACAATTGATTCGCCCCAGAAAATAATAGAAAAGGTAGGCAACTGGGCACTTGATTTTTTAGAAAACAATAAATTAAAAACCATTTATTTTAAAGAAAGAGAAGATGCAAAAAAGTATATCTTAACTCACTCAGGCAGTTTTAGTCTTAGAAGGGTAAATTTAGAGGATGCTTTTTTAAAACTAACAGGGAAAAAGGTGCAATGTTAAATGGATTTATTGCTGTATATCTTCGAGAGATATTAATTTTAAAAAGAAAGATAAAAAGGCAGATACTCAGTATGAGTATCTCTCCTCTTTTGTATCTCATTGCCTTTGGGTATGCAATGGGAGATAAAATAGTAGTTCATGGACATTCTTATATTGAATTTCTCATTCCTGGTCTTGTTGCAATGTCCTCTATGACCTATTCCTTTGGCATTTCCAGCGAGATTAACATAGCCAGATTTTACTGGCAAATATTTGACGAATTTCAAGCATCTCCAATATCAGATTTTGAATATGTGTTGGGAGAGGTGGCAGCTGCAATCACCAGGGCTTTGCTTGGTGTAGTTATTATTCTCGTTCTTGGATATTTATTTGGAGTTTATTTAAATTATTTTAATATTTATTTTATTGGCGGAATAATTTTAAATAGCTTTGTATTTGCATCTATTGCTGTTGCACTGGCAATGTTGGTAAAATCACATGCAGATCAAGCATTTTTAAGTAGTTTTGTAATCACTCCAATGGCATTTTTAGGAGGAACATTTTTTCCTGTTGATAGACTACCATCATGGGCTCAGATTATTATAAAACTCCTACCTATTACACATGCAGCAAAGGTAATTAGAAAAAGCGCATTTGGTGGTGTACCTAATATTAATTCATATTTAATACTTTTTATTCTTGGTATAATATTTTTTGCTTTTGCAATCAAGACTGTTGCAATGGCACGAGATTAAATTAAGGAGATGATATATGAAATATAAAACAGTGATTTTGGCCTGTATATTTATTATAATTGCATCAAGTGGTCTTGGTAAACAAACTATAAAAGAAGCGGAAAATAGAGTTAAAAAGGCCGTTAATATAAGAAAAAAAGCACAAATTGAACACGACAAATGGATAGAAGAAAAAAACCGATTTACACAACAATATGATTTACTTGTACAAGAAATAAAAGAACTTGAATATCAAAATCAGGAGCTAAAAAAACAAAAATTATATTTAGAAAATTCCATAGATAGATTAAATAGACAAATTAAAAAAGCACAAGAAATATCTAAAGGAATTATGCCATATCTTAAAGGAATTTATAAAAAATTGTCTGAATTTATAAAACTGGATTTGCCATTTTTAAAACAGGAAAGGGAAAAAAGACTTCTTGTTTTAAATAAAATATTAAACGATCCCTCTGTATCTATTTCAGAAAAATATAGAAGGACCATGGAAGCACTCTTTATTGAGGAAGAATATGGAAGGACAGTTGGAGTTTATAGAGAAAAAATAAATTTAAATGGTGAAGAAATAACAGGAGATATATTTAGATTGGGCAGGATTGCTATGTTTTTTAAGTCCCCAGATGGGAAAAAATATGCGGTATATGATGTTTCAAAGTCAAAATGGATCCCATTAAAATCATCCATAGGTACAGATATAAAAATTGCAATACAAATAGCCCAAAAAACAAGGCCAGTTAAATTATTAAAACTGCCTGTTGGAAAAGTGGAGATCTATCATGAAAAATAAAATAATAATCACAATAATTTTATTTTTTATCTGTAATTCTTATTCCTTTTCTCAGGATATCAGACAAAATATGCCAAATATAGATGAACAAAGAAGATATATTTTAGAAAAATCTTTGTTAGAGCTAAAATCAGCAGAACAAGACTATAAAAAGACCATAGAGGCTATAAAAAATAACAAAAAATTATTGCTTGATAAGATTGCAGAATTAAAAAATAAAAAACAACAATTATTATCAGAGTCAAAGACATTAAAGCAGGAGATACAAAAGCTTGATAAAGAAAATGAGGTCCTTTCATCTATTTTTGAAAAAAATACATCTGATATTAAAGAGCTAGTTGGTTTAATAAGGATAAATGCAAAGGATTTAGAATCTATACTTAAACAGAGTCCATATAGCGCGCTTAAAAGACATAGGGAAAAAAAGTTAAGTTCCATTTTAAATAAGACCGATTTTCCAGATATGAAGGATTTGAAAGAAATGGCAGATCTTTTGTTCGAGGAGGTATTAAATAATTCAGAAGTAACCTTAAAAAAGGGTCTGTTTGTTGATAGAAAAGGCATGGAAAAAAGTGCAGATATTCTGTTTATAGGTCCTTTTACACAGATTTATAGGGAAGGAAAAGAGGTTGGATTTTTGCTTTATTCTGACAATAGTGAGAGATTTTTTGCCCTATCAAAGCCTGCGCCATATCTGGTGAGGAGGGATATAAAAAAATATTTAGAAGGAAAAACTCCATTAGCTCCAGTGGATATATCAAAAGGCGGTGCTATAAGGGAATTTTTGTATAAATTGAGTCTATGGGAAAATATTTTAATGGGCGGACCTTTAGTTTGGCCTATCTTGGCAATTGGAGTCATTGCATTGATACTTATATTAGAGAGGTTTTATACTTTAAGAAAAAAGTATATAGATGCAGAACAATTTATGGATAAGTTAAAAAGACTTATTAATGAGAAAAAATGGGATGATGCTGAGTCATTATGTAAAGAATTTAGATCTAAGTCTATTCCTAAGGTAATCTTAAAGGGTATTTTAAATAGAAATTTGCCAAGAGAAGAGATGGAAAATATATTGCAGGAAGAAATATTAAAAGAGATTCCAAGACTTGAAAGATTTTTATCTACCCTTGGAATGCTTGCAAAGATTGCTCCTTTGCTTGGCCTGCTTGGAACAGTAACAGGGATGATAAATACCTTTCAGGTGATCACATATTTTGGCACATCAGATCCAAAGCTTATGGCAAGTGGTATATCAGAGGCATTGGTTACAACAATGCTTGGACTTTCAGTGGCAATTCCAATTATGTTCTTTCATACTATCTTAAATAGAAAAGTTGAAAACTACATAAGTGATATGGAAGAAAATTGCATTAGCTTTGTAAATTTATTATATGCAAAATAAAGGATATGCGTATTTCAATGGTATTATCAAATATTATTGATTATATTAATAAAGGGGGGATCGTGATGTATCCCCTGATATGTATATCCTTTATCATGTGGTTACTTATAATTGAGAGATTAATCTTTTTTAAGAGACTATATTCAAAAAATATAAGTAAAAAAGAGATAATTGCTATAATTAAAGGCACAGAAAAACCCTCTTTAAATTATGGAATAATAGATATTTTGTTGTATGAGATTTTAAAGAAAAAAGAGGAGATGGACTTAACTCCTTCTATAATAGATGAAGCAGTGGTAAAGGTAGTCCATTCCTTAGATAAACATCTTGAAATCATTTCCCTTTTAGCTTCTATTGCTCCTCTTTTAGGCCTTTTAGGCACAACAACTGGTATGGTTAAGACCTTTTTTGCAATAGCTATCTTTGGCACAGGCAATGCGAAGGCCCTTGCCAGCGGCATTTCAGAGGCCCTTATCACTACCCAAACAGGACTCTTTATTGCAATACCAGGTATATATATGAGCAATTTTCTAAACCAGAGAGCTAGAAGACTTAAAAAAAGGGTTAGCACAACAGGGATGTATCTCAGAAGAATAATTAATGGGGGTGAAGGATGCTAAATATTACCTCTTCTAGAAGGGCACAAAAAAAGACCATAGACGTAGATATGGCCCCTTTGATTGATATGACTTTTATCCTGCTTATCTTTTTTTTGGTTACCACCTCTTTTGTGAAAGAAACAGGCATTGATATTAAGAGGCCAGTTGCAGCAAGTGCAAAGATAAAGAAAAAGGCAAATATTTTAATCGGTGTCACAAAGGATGGGAGGATTTTCTTTGATAAAAGAGAGATAGATCCAAGGGCAGTTGAGCCAAATGTGGAAAGGGCCCTTGCTGAAAATCCTGATAGTTCTGTAATAATTGTGGCTGATGAAAGGAGCGAAACAGGAGTAGTGATAAAGGTTATGGATGCCTGTAAGCTGGCTGGGGCAAAGAATATTGCCCTGGCTGCTAAAACACCCACAGATTAGGCTATGATGTATAAACAATTTAAATCTTCCTGGCCTGTTGCCACTTCACTTGCCCTTATTATAAATTTCCTTTTCATATATCTCATGTGTATGATGGTAACCTACAGCCCCAAAAAGGTGAGTTATACCTCATATGTTCCATCAATAGACGTGGTAAAAGTAAGGGAAAAAAGATATAAGCACAGGATGAATAAACCACCTCAAAGACACAAACCACACAAGGTCAAGACCCTAAGGGTGAAAATGAATTTTCAAAAAAATGTGACAAAGAGGATCCGTCCTTTTTTGCCATTTAAGGTAAATTTTAAATTACCCCAAAGCGCTGGGATAAATATTCCAGAAAAGTTTTTATTGCCACCTCCACCGCATGTAAAGGGTATTTATTCCATACAAGAATTAGACAACCCACTTATGCCCGTTGTAAGACTACGGCCTCTCTATCCCATGAGGGCAAGGATGCTTGGAATTGAAGGATGGGTAAAGGTGCAATTTATTGTGGATGAACATGGCAATACCAAAGATATAAAGATTATTCAGGCAAAACCAAAAGGTATCTTTGAGAGAAGCACTATAGATGCTATTTCAAAGTGGAAGTTTAAGCCTCCAACAGTGGATGGAATTCCAATAAGGGTTATTGTTGAGACTACAATAAAATATAAATTAGAACAATGAATTATACATTTAGATCAAAAATATCTTTCCTGGGTTTAGTAATAATTATATGGTGTATTTTCTTTTATGTCCATGTATCTATTGCCAGGAATTTGTCTTTAAGTGAGATAAAGTTGTTAAATCAAGCATATAAATATATGCAAAAAGGAGAATATAAAAAGGCAAGTGATATACTTAAAAACTACACGCAAAAAAATAAAAAAGTACATTCTGAGGTATTCATCTATCTTGCTAACGCTTATATGATGCAGAAAAAATATAATCTGGCAATCCCAGTATTAACACCTCTTGCAAAAAAAAGTCTAAAAAATAAAGATGTATATGTAATGCTGGCATCATGTTATTATATGGAAAAAGATTATAAAAATGCTGCCGCATATTTTAAAATAGCATATAATATTTCCAAAAATGTTGAATATTTATATAACACGGGTCTATGTTATTATCTTATTGGAAAAAAAATTATGGCATATAAAGTCCTGAAAAATATAATTAATAAAAATAGAAACAAATATGAATGGATTAAGACATATGTTAATATCTTGCTGGATTTAAAAAAATATAGAGAGGCACTAACTTATGTAATATTGTTATCAGAGTCAAAAATAAAAGATAAAAAGCAATATCAAGAAATAAGGATTCAGTTATATATTTTATTAAAAGAATTTAGTGCAGCAAGAAAATATCTTTTGCAAATTTTAGAAAATGACCCATCTGAGATAAAATGGTGGGATTATTTAATTAATATATATTTAAATGAAAATAGGTATAAAGATGCTTTAGCTGGACTTATAATTAAGGGATATTTAAAGCCCTATACAGAAAAAGAAAAAAAATTAATTGCAGATTTATTTATGCAGTTAGATATTCCAAGAGAGGCAGTTAAATTTTACGCAAAACTATCTCCTGGGCAGTATAAGGATATTTATTTGACACTGGCAAGATGTTACCTAAGACTGGATGATAATAAAAGAGCGCTTTATTTTTTAGAAAAGGCACTAAAATTAAAAAAAACATATGAGATATATTTTTTAAAAGGAGAGATTTTATATAGGCAAAAGAAATTTAAACAAGCAATGAATGCATATGTAGAGGCTGCTAAATTATCTAACAAGCCATATATGGCCTATTTAATGGCTGGATATTGTGCCCTTTATGCAAAAAAATATATTCTGGCAAAAAAATTTCTTAAAATGGCAAAAAAGGATAAAAAACTAAAAAAACATGTAATTAGTTTAATAAGAGAAATCTCTAACATGGCAAAAAATGGTATTTAATATGGACAAGCTGCTTTTTAATTGGGCATCTATATTTTATACATTAACTTTTATATGGGCTTTGTTCAAAAGAAACAGATATTGTTATTTGTTTTATTTTATAGCAATTCTTCTTAATTTTTTCTCTGTTGTTATATGTTTGTATCATACCATCCCATTAGTTCCTATATTTGAGAAATCGAGATTCATTCCACTCATCTACTCCCTTGTGTGTTTATTATTTCTAAAACACAAACATAAAAATGTGTCGCTTTCATATATTAGTTCTGTTTCCTGTTTTTTATCTTTGCTCTTTTGTTTTTTTCCAAAAGATTTTTATTTACCCTTTTTACAAACAAAGACTATTTTTGCCTTTTTGTTTTTTATTTGTGAAATAATAGGTGTTAGTTTTTATCTCCTTTGTGGAGTTCTTTCTCTTCAGAGGCTGGCATCAAAAAATCCAATTTTTGAACAATCAATAATAAATAACCAGATTAAATGGGGGATATTTTTTCAGACCATTTCCATGTTTTCAGGAGAGATATGGTCATATTTAAACTCAGGTTCTCCAGTTGTTTTACAAGATGCATCTGTATTTTCCTGTATTACTATATGGTTTTATTTCATTGGTTTTTTACATTTGTATTTATTAAAGAAAATTAATCTTCATCAGAAAGATTTTATAATTTTAGGAGGCATGATTATTATTTTCATCTTTTTCATATATCCTGAGACAGGACCATTTACCATTCCAGGATTTTTGCCATGAAAAATATCAAAAAATTATGGGATATAATGGGAAATGTCTATCTTAGTGTATATCTTATTGTAGGTATTGTTATTAATGGAGGGATTTTATATTTTTTAATTAAAAATTATCCTCATCTTTTTGCACCTATTAATAATATTGGGTTAATTGAATGGGCGAAGACCTATGGATTATCATATATGAAATATACATGTTATTTTTTCTTGTTTTTATTTTTTTTACTTTTGTTTTGTATTAATATGTTTATATGTACAACTCAAAAGATTATTTCTATATTTAAAAAATCTTACAAAAATAAATTGAGCAGATTATCTCCACATATTATGCATTATGCAGTGATTTTAATTTTATTGGGATTTTTGATAAATTATTTATTTTCTAAAACCAATACAATAATATTAGTTCCAAATATAAAAAGGTGTGTATTTAACCATATATGTTTAAGTTTGGAGGATTTAAATATTAAATATTCCCATATAAAGAGACTATTTTTCTGGGACAAAAGAGCAATTTCATGCAATGCAAAGATCAAGATAGAGGGATTTAAAAATACTATTTATAAAACCATAGGTATAAATTCTCCGGGAATAGACAAAATATATAGTTTTCATCTGAGGGATTTTTCTCCTAAAATAACCTCTGGCATGAGTTCAAAGGAATATGTAGTTCTTACAGTAAAAAAAGACTATGGAATTTTCTTTTACTTATCAGGCACATTTATGTTTATTTTTGGACTATTAATATATGTAATATGCTGATGTAAATTTAATGTTTTGTTTTTAAACTATGACTCCCTCTGCATATACATTTCCGCTTTCCATAACCTTCCATATCTTACCAAACTTTGCAATGGCTACATTTATGACATCGCCTGGTCTTAGAAGTTCAACCAATTCTTTTGACAGCATAACTGGACCTCGTTCTATTCCTTCCTCATTTTCTAAGTACGCACAATTTCCCTCAAATGAAACTACCTTCATATATCCCTCATCCCAGGCCTCTGGCTCTCTCAACATATCTATATACTCAATTATACTTTTTCCTTTCCTTTGTGTAAGATTTGGTGAGTGTAACAAATAAAGTTGGTGGGCAGCTTGTTGAAGCCTCTTTACTTCCTTTGACTTGTTTCTGGGAAGTTCAGAGATAAAGCTCTCGTAATTTTCTTTTTCCAAATATCCTTTTTTATAACACCAGTTTATCCATCTTCTCATTACAGTTGGGGCCTTGATCAGTATTGTATCACTTCCCATCCACTTTCTAGGTAACCACCAGTCTATAAAATTTGATATAACATAGGAGGGACAGTCATTCCAGTCATTCTTAAGTAAAAATTCTCCATCTTCTGTTTCTTCTACTGCCTCAGGGTCTGAACAGAGCATATGGATAAATAGAGATATTACGGTGTTATATATTCCCTTGGTTTTTTTAGTAAATTCAAGCTCATTTAAAAATTCTAGAGCAGATTGTGTAATATCTGAAGGATGTTTTGAAAGTTCACTTGGCCACATAACAAACCTCCATATTCAATATAATTTTAAAGACAAGCACTCTGAGAATTTATTTTAGCCTTTAAATATTAGATGCATCTTTAGACTATCCCTGACATGGGATTTGGTCAAGTGTGTGATTTAGGAAAAAGCTTTCCAGAATTGATTGTTAAAGTGAAATAAATTTAAAATCCTTCAGGTAGTTTTGAAGGTCTTTTTTCTTGTCTTCCTCAATTTCTGGGCAGTCATCTAAGGTTTTTATCCCTTGACATATATGAGTTGCAAATACAAGGCATGTTGGGCATCCACATTTTTGACAATTGGTTTTTGGAAGCTTTTTTAAGATTTCAAAGGGTTGTGGTTTTTTGGGTATTTCATAGGTGGGACTTATCTCATCTCTATTTTCCCATATCCTGTTTATCTCTCTAACTATCCAATTTGCCACTTTGCTTGCTTCTTCTTCATCTCTAAGGGCATTTATGGCTATTTTATGTGGATGCACTGTGAGTAATTTTCCATGAATCTTAAATGTAACATATGGGGGATCCTGGGAACAGAAATCACCCCCTAACTCAGCATTTAAATAAGGAATCACTTCTGTTAAATCGCCATCTACTTGAATTATACAATGTACTCCCTCCTGTTTTGGGTTACATTTAGATTTTGTCAGTTCTTTTTCCCACTTTTGTATTAACATTGTATTGCCTCCTTAACTTATAGTTATCAAATTTGATAATTTTAAAATTGCAATTGACTAATAATTGGTTTGTTGGTAATTTGACCAACAAGTCAATTATAACTAAGGGGAGAATGTTGTCAATGATTTCCTTTGAAGAGGCTGAGTTAAGGGCAAAGATCTTAAAGTCCCTGGCACATCCTGTGAGACTTATGATTGTGGATATGTTGAAACATAAAGAGAGGGGTTTTTCTGAAATTAGTGGTAAATTTGACATGGACAAATCTACTATATCCAGGCACCTATCAGTATTAAAAGAAGTTGGTATTGTGAAATCAAGAAAAGTAAAAAAAGATATGATATACAAATTGGAGATTCCATGTGTAATTGAATTTTTTGAATGTTCTACTAAAGTCCTAAGACATTATATAGATAAGCATATGTCAGTAATGGGAGAAGACAATGATTCTATATAGAATTTTTTTTATCTGTTTAACCATTTTTTTATCAATTAGTGAATTTTGTTTTGGTGAGTTAATCACAAACAACAAACATCGATTGGACTTAGGTCTTAATGTCAGATTTAGATATGAATATCAAAACAATTTTAATATTAAATCATATGGGAAGGATCCTATTGTAGGTGAACAAGACGATGGTTTTTTAATTGGACGAATCAGAACTGGAATAGATTACTATTTTTCATCTAAGCTCCACGTGTCTTTATGGATTCAGGACTCCAGGGTGTGGGATTTAGATATCCCAGACAAAACATTTTATAAATATAATTTTAACAGAGAGCATAATTCGTACAAAGATCCTCTTGAACTGTGGAATTCATATATTGAATTAATAGAACCATTTTCTCTACCAGTTACTATAAAGGTGGGGAGACAAAGGATTCATTTTGGAGATAATAGGATCTTTGGTCCAGGAGAGTGGGGTAATACTGGTAGCTGGATATGGGATGCAATAAAATCTGATTTTAAATTTAAGTCTGGATATTTAAGTGCTTTTTATGGACGATCAGAGATCCATGATCCAGATGACTTTAGCTTAAATCATCGCCATGGATATGAATGTACTGGTCTATATAGCCACTTTGATGTGTTTAAAAAACTATTTTTTATAGAGCCATTTACAATGACAAAAAAAGATAACCACAATAGATATAAAAGTGAAAAAGGAATCTATGGGGATCTTGATACTTATTATTATGGGGTTCGAGCCTACACTGGATATATAAAGGGATTTAAAATTAATTTGTTATATGTAACACAACAGGGGGATTATTCCAAAGATGATGTGGATGCATATGGTTACCATGCATGGATAGGATACAAATTAAATTCCTTTATTCTAAAACCCCAATTTAGCATTGAATATTCCTTTGCATCAGGTGATAGCAACCCAAAGGATGGAAAACACGAGACCTTTGATGGTGCCTATGGTTCAAAAGATAAGGCATATGGAAGGATGAACCTCTTTAAATGGCAAAATATAAAAGACCAGGAAGTAAACTTAGAGCTGTATCCCAGTGCAAAATCATACATAAAATTGGAATTCCACAGGTTTTATCTAGCAGAAAAAAAGGATGCTTGGTACCACAATGCAAAAATATATAGAGATAAAAGGGGGAATTCAGGTGACTTTGTAGGTAAGGAGTTTGATGTTGTTGCCAAATTTAAGCCATTAAAAAAGACAGAAATACAAATAGGATATGGACATTTTTGGCCTGATGAATTTGCCAAAAATACGGCATCCAATTCCCAGGCCGATTGGATATTTTTTATGATAACTAAAAAGTTCTCAAC
>NZ_JBMYBT010000082.1:0-7163 GCF_053993635.1 Desulfothermus sp.
CCTCCAAGGATGTCCCTGAGTCCAATTTTAGGCGTGCTCAACTCTGCAATGTCTTTTTTAATTGGGGTAAGTTCTTCTCCTAAAACCTTTTTAAAAATTTTCTCCAATTTTTTATAATCAACTGAAGATTGTCCTACTTCCCCTTCTACGTCTTCATTTATACCCATTGTATCCTCAATATCACCCTCTTCCTTTTCAAATGAGTATTCATCCTTTTTTACTATCCAATAATTTTTGTGACCCATGCACGCTTTA
Source organism: Desulfothermus sp. (assembly GCF_053993635.1). Taxonomy (NCBI): domain Bacteria; kingdom Pseudomonadati; phylum Thermodesulfobacteriota; class Desulfovibrionia; order Desulfovibrionales; family Desulfothermaceae; genus Desulfothermus; species Desulfothermus sp. The sequence goes on from NZ_JBMYBT010000082.1 coordinate 256, forward strand.
CACACCACCTTAATATCAACGGGATTTTTTAAAAGGTCTTCTGCGATATGAAAGATGAAATTACCCTTTTTATCGCCTTTTCCCTGATATATCAATTTATCTTTTGCATAAACCTTATATGTTCCTTCAACAACAGGTTCTCCAGTGGAAAATTTTGCAGAACAGTTTATAGTCTTGCCTTCTACATAACAGAACACATCAACCCTATGTGCCCAACATATAGTTGAACTTAAGATATATAATATTAATATTGCTAAGATATTTTGTTTTTTCATAAGTGATCCCCTGGTACAGATTCTTAAAATTCAGACTCTGTATCATTATTTGTGTAAATTCAAATTAAGAATGATCTGTTATTACTATTTGTCATTTGTTGTCCACTCACACAGATCATTCACACTGATCACTAATATCCCCTTATTTATCACCCTCAACACCCTGGGAATATACACATTTTTTGTTACATACTCAAAATTTATGGAGCTTTATTTTACTTAGATATCCAACATCTCAGGTTTCACTCTGTATATAAAATCTATTGTCACTCCAGTAATAATCCCCTCGATAATCATAATGGGGATATGGGCTACCAGGATAGTTTTGGCTGCCTGGGAAAAATTTTCACCAGTAAGGTATAGACAAAGGGCTACCATTACACCAGATAATAATATGCTCATGGAACCGCTCAAAAAGCCACCAAGTACTCTAAATTTCTTTTGTTTTGATAAACAAGCTTTTCTAAATAAAAGAAATACAATTACAGCGGGCAAAGCCATATTAGCGGTGTTGGCGCCCAGGACAATAATTCCTCCAAACTGGAAAAATATGGCCTGGAGTAAAAGAGCTACTAAAATTGATGGAAAAGCTCCGAAACCAAGCAATATTCCTACCAGGCCATTTAATACTAGGTGCACACTTGTTGGGCCTATGGGCACATGTATTAAGGATGCAACAAAAAATGCAGAGGTCAAAACAGCCATTAAGGGCACCTGATGGGGCCTGATTTTTTTTAGCCCTATCACGGTGCCGGTCAATGTAATGGCTGCTCCTGCTATTAAAATGGGGGGGGTGAGTACTCCTTCAGAAATATGCATTAGAGTGTCCTTTATCTATTCTTTTTGATAGAAGAAAACTTGACCCAGATAACTCCACCAACCTCGACGTCCTTGTCAACACCATTTTGTTTTAATTTGTAATCAGCAGTGGTAAGAGCAGAAAACCCCCACCAGCCTGCAATAGGGGCGGCGTAGGTAAAAATGCCATTATCGTCTGTGAGTATTACTTGAGTTATCATGTATTCTGAAGGAGCCTTATATCTTGAGTTTTTGTTGTAGTATTCCACTTCTACCTCACAATTTGGAACTGGTTTTCCATTTCTTAAGACCTTTCCCTGAAATACATTTCCTGCATATAGCCCAAATGGTCTGGTTATGGGCACAATCTCCACCTCAAGACCCAACGGCTTTGACCAGCCATCCTCTTCTCCAAAAGCTCCAATATAAGTTTTAGTAATGTGTTTTATGAATTTGTCTTCAGCAGGTTCCCAGTATGGCTTTGGAATCATGTAAATACAGTAAACACCAGGTCTTTTAGGACGAAATATTGTCCTGTATGCACGGTGATCTAGAAACTTTATTGGCTTAAGTTTAGACAATAAATTTTCTTTGTTAGAACTAGTTAAATTTATCGCCCATGCCTGCTCAAGTGTTAGATTCATTGCATTTTGCTCAAAAGGGTGTATAAAGGCAAAGAGCAACCTGGTTTTCCTGTGAGTCTGATCTAGCATTGTTTTTTGAGACATGATGGTTCCAAAGTGGGCTAAACATATTGAAGGGATAAATAAAATTAAAAGCGAAATAATAATTTTTTTTAAGATTTTGTTTAATAACATTACTAATTCCTCCTTTATTTTTAAAATGTGATTAATTTTAAATTTGTGTTACGGATTTGTATATAAATAAATTAGAAAATGTTGTCAATAGACAAAAATATTTTTTGTAGATTTTTAAAACTTGATTTTTTGTCTGGGCTAAACTAGATATCTAAATGTCAGGCCAAAGGGGAGACATTTATGGAAAAAATAGTGGTTGCTGTTTTTGGAAGGGATAGACCTGGTATTGTTTGTAAAGTTGCTTCAATTTTAGCTGATCATGGATGTAATATTGAAGATATTTCACAGACTGTGCTTCAGGGTGAATTTTGTGGTATGTTTGTGGTGTCTTTAGGCAAAGGTGTTACAATTAGTAATCTTCAGGATATACTTGACGAGCAGTTGAAAGAAGAGAACCTTATTGCACACACAAAACCTTTAGAATCTTCCAACCGCCAAATTAATGTTGAGACAGAACCTTTTGTAGTTGTGAGCATAGGTAAAGATAGAGTTGGTTTGATTGCTGCCATTAGTTGTATTATGTATGAATTTGGGGTTAATATTTCTAACTTGAAGTTTGTAAATAGAACTTCGGCTTTTCCTGAAAAGACATTGACCATCTATGAGGTGGATGTCCCAAAAGATCTAAAACTCGCGGAATTTACAACTAGACTAAAAAAAAGAGCGCAAGAATTGGGTTTGGAGATTACTGTGCAGCATAAGAAAATTTTTGAAGAAATATGTAGGATATAGTGGGGAAGGTATATGTTGAGTGAAACTGAAGTGCTACAACTGTTAGAGATGGTGAAAAATGAGCATCTGGATGTTCGTACCGTAACCTTGGGGGTAAGTCTTTTTGATTGTGTGAGCCATTTAATAGATGACTTTAGAAACAGGATCTATAATAAGATACTGAATCTGGCTGAGAATTTTGTCTCCACTTGTGATTTGATTGGAGAAAAATACGGAATTGCAATTGTAAATAAGAGGATATCAGTAAGTCCTATAGGCGTTTGTGGTGGTTGTTTTAATGAAAAAGAACTTATCTTAGTGGCAAAAACATTGGATAAAGTTGCAGAAAAAGTAGGTGTAGATTTTATTGGAGGATTTACATCCCTTGTTGAAAAAGGAATGACGCCTGGAGACAAAAATTTAATAAAGGCTATTCCCCATGCTCTATCTGAAACTCAAAGGGTGTGTTCTTCTGTAAATGTTGCATCCTCTAAAGTTGGTATAAATATGGATGCTGTGTATATGATGGGTAAGGCCATAAAAAGTGCTGCTGATTTATCTGCTGATAGAGATGGTATAAGCTGTGCGAAACTATGTGTGTTTGCCAATATCCCAGAGGACATACCATTTATGGCTGGTGCATATCTCGGAACAGGAGAGCCAGATGCAGTTATAAATGTTGGTGTAAGCGGCCCTGGAGTGGTAAAAAAGGCAATTGATAGGGCTATTGAAAACGATCCTAAATTGACTTTGGGGAGACTTTCTGAGATAATTAAAAGGACTGCGTATAAGGTGACAAGGGTGGGGGAAATAATTGGAAGGGAAGTAGCTGAGAAACTTGATGTTTCTTTTGGAATAGTTGATTTATCCCTTGCCCCTACGCCAAATGTTGGTGACAGTGTAGGAGAGATCTTTCAGAGCCTGGGACTAAAAAGCATTGGTGTCCCAGGATCCACTGCTGCCCTGGCCCTTATAAATGATGCAGTGAAAAAAGGTGGTTCATTTGCCAGTTCCCATGTAGGCGGTTTATCAGGTGCCTTTATCCCTGTTAGTGAAGATTTAAATATAGCAGACGCCGTGGCCAATAAATTTCTCTCTTTAGAAAAATTAGAGGCCTTAACCAGTGTATGTTCTGTTGGCCTGGACATGATTGCAATTCCAGGAGATGTTCCTGCAGAGACCATTTCAGCCATCATAGCAGATGAAATGGCCATTGGTGTTATAAACAAAAAGACCACGGCAGTGAGGATTATTCCTGTGCCAGGGAAAAAGGCAGGAGATAAGGCCTATTTTGGGGGACTTCTAGGGGAAGCTACAATTTGTGAGGTGAGCCATCCAGGCTGCTCAAATGAATTTATTAAAAGGGGTGGTAGAATTCCTGCACCAATCCAGAGTTTAACAAATTAAACAAATTGAAAAAAAGGAGGTTTTTTATGGCAAAAGACAATGTAATAGTTTTGCAAAAAGAATCCAAGTCCCAGAAAAATGAACAGAGACCAGAAGAGCTTTTAAAAGAAGTAAAAAAAGATATGGGAAAGGTTGCTTTAATCATTTCTATTATGGCAGTGATGCTAATGGTGGTTTTTTATTTTAGCATCAAGCTTACTGTTGGCACCATAGAAAAGAAAATGGCTGAACTATACCCAGTAAAAAAACAGGTTGTTATTCTCGATAAAACTGTAGGTGATTTACAGTCCAGGGTGGCAAAGATTGAAAAACTACCAGAAGAAACCAGGAAGATGATATATGGTGATATATTAAATGAAATTTCTCAAAAGGCAGAGTATCTTTCCCAGCATCTAAAGGGCTCTGATAAGGACAAATTAATGAAAGTACAGAGAATATTAAGGGAACTTGAAACAACCCTTAAATAAAAAAAGGGCCATTTGGCCCTTTTTTTATATTATCTTTAAGATAAGCCACAAAATACACCCACCAATAATTCCTGCCGCAATATCGTCAATCATTATTCCAAATCCTCCAGAAAATCTCTCTTCTATTTGTCTTATTGGAGGTGGTTTAAAAACATCCAATATTCTGAATAAAATAAATCCTAAAAATACAGATAAAAAAGAGGGGTTACCAATGAATGTAAGGGTGATTAATTGACCTGCCACTTCATCGATTACAATTGAGCGTGGATCTTTTTCATTGAGTTTTTTTTCTGCATAATCTGCAGCATAAATGCCCAGGATTGAAATAATAATTATAAGTGTTATTTTAACCCCTAGGCCAAATTTTAGAATAGGATATAAAATTATACAGGTCGCCAGGGATGCCCATGATCCCGGGGCAAATTCAATTCCTCCTATTCCAAATAATTGGGCAATGGTCATAAGTTTGTCTTTAAACATAATTTAAACTCCTATGGCTGAAATTCTCAACAAATGTCTTACCAGCTCATTTATTGGAAGGCCTATTACATTTGAATACGAACCCTTAATTTCTTTGATAAAAAAAGCTCCAATTCCCTGAATGGCATAACTCCCTGCCTTGTCCAAAGGCTCTTTTGTATCCACATATTTTTTTATAATATCTGGAGAAAACTTATCCATGAAAACCTCTGATTTTACAACAAATTTTTCTGAGTGCACATTGTCTGATGTATTGTCTACAATAAAACACCCAGTGTAAACCTCATGCCACTTACCTGAGAGTTTTTTCAAGGTGGATATAGCATCCTCTTTATCTTTAGGTTTTCCAAGGATTGAACCATTTAGTATCACTGCTGTGTCTGCTGCAATAATAACGCCTTTTACCTTTGTTTTTAAAATACTTTCTGCCTTGGCCCTTGCATTTTCCATTACTAAAATCTCAGGCCTATCTCCTTTAGATTTTTCTTTTTCATTACTAATCATTACCTGGAAATATATACCAAGTTGTGCTAGAAGCATCTGTCTTCTTGGTGAGCCAGATGCAAGTACTATATTTTTTAAATTTTTAAAAGGCCCTTTTATTACATTCATGCATCTGTATTAAATGTTCATTATTTAATTATCAAGAAAAATATTAATAAACTTTACATTGGTCACTATTTTTTATAAACATTTGCATGGTGAGCATGTGATTTTTGTTGATTCAAAGGCCTAATAATTAGCTTTGGAGAAAATTAATGGCCAGAAAAAATATTCAAATAGTTTCAGTGCTTCTTATAGGGATTGTTGCGGGATTTTTAGGTGGATATTTATTTAAACAGAGTTCCAAGTTAAAACAAGTAAATAGATCCCTTGTAACAGCCCAACAAAACAGCTCTAGTAATGCGAAAAAAGAGTTTTCAGTAGAGGAAAAAGGAAAAATTTTTAAAAAAGACTTACTTAAAGAACTTGCAAAAAAAGGTAATCAAAATGTGGGTAAGGGGGAAGGGGAAAGAGTAAAAAAAGAGGTTTCAAAATCGGAAAGTTCTTTTAAGAGATGGATCAATGAATATGTAATAACTCCTTATTTTATAGATGACTTAGTTGAATTTATACTAAACAGTTACCAACCACCGAGTACACAAGATAATCCAACTAATCAACCAAAGTTAAATATTTCCTTAAGGGCGCTTAACGCAAGATACGGCCTAGAATTAATTGGACTTAAGGTAGATGCCCCATCCCTTGAAAAGGCCAGAAAGAAGATCCTGGAAAAAATAATGGATCCTGATCTCCTTAAAGCTCAATATGAACGTTTTATTGATATATTTATTAATGAGTTAATAGATAATGCAAAGGAGACAACCAAGGTTTTTAGAGAACACGGAAAAACTCTAGAGCGTGAGCTAAATAAGGATCAGATTAAAACACTTCTAATTTTGTTATCTAACTATGTGCAGGATTTGTCCAATGTTCTCACTACTATCTCAACAGAGAGAAGTTTGCTCACAAATTTAGAAAACTACCTTAAGGAAGAAGCAAGGAGCACCCATTATAACTTCGTGTTAAATCAGATTATAAATAATTACAACTTGGCAAAACAAAAATTAACGGTAAAACAAGGTGATAGTGCAAGCAGAGAAAAAAAGGTTTTGGCGGAGTTGGAAAAAAAGAAAAACAAGGCGTTAAAAGATTATGAACTGTCTATTAAGAGGCGTGAGAGACTGAGAACAGAAATTATAAGCTTTATAGAGAAAAAGAACCCAAAACTTAGTTTTAATTCATCTGAAATATTATACATATGTGAATGGGTGCACCGTAGAATAAAAGAAGGTCAGTCTCTGGAAAAGATAAAGCAAATTGCTCTCATTTTAGAGCTGGCAGCTGATAAGATGAGACAAAAGGCAGAGGAATTATCATTGTAGAAGATAGCTATACTCTTCAGTGATATT
>NZ_JBMYBT010000083.1:0-7824 GCF_053993635.1 Desulfothermus sp.
CTCTATTATTGATCTTAGCCTTGCAAAGGAGTCTTCAAGGGAGGATCTTTCTTCTACATCCTGGGTTAAAAATTCATTTATTCTGTCAATCTTCTCTATTGCATAGTCAATCTCAGTGTTAGAACCATATTCGTAATTCGTAATTCGTGATTTGTAATTTGTGAATAATGTGTAGGGGCGGATTCCATATCCGCCCATGAATTCCATATCCGGCCATGGATTCGGGATTCGTAAATCGGAAATCGGAAATCGGGAATCGGGAATCGGAATCGTAAATCACATCACTAATCACGAATCACTAATCACGAATCACTAATCACTATTATTTTAAAGTGGCTGGATGGTCAAGGCATTAAAAACAATTTGACATCAATCCTCTATTATTGATCTTAGCCTTGCAAAGGAGTCTTCAAGGGAGGATCTTTCTTCTACATCCTGGGTTAAAAATTCATTTATTCTGTCAATCTTCTCTATTGCATAGTCAATCTCAGTGTTAGAACCCTTTGAATATGCGCCTATATTTATCATGTCTTCTACCCTTTTATATGTGGCCAAGGTAGATAGGAGCTTATTGCCCAATTTATAAAGCTCCCTATCTATTATCTGAGACCTTAACCTGCTAATGCTCTTTAACACATCTATTGCTGGATAATGTCCCTGGTCTGCCAACTCCCTAGTTAGCACAATATGTCCATCTACTATTGATCTAACTGCATCTGCTATTGGTTCTGTAAAATCATCCCCTTCAACTAAGACCGTATATATTCCAGTTATTGTACCCTTATCAGAGGTCCCAGCCCTCTCAAGCAATTTAGGGAGTTGAGAAAATACAGATGGAGTGTAACCTTTAGTAGTGGGTGGCTCCCCAATAGATAGACCAACTTCCCTGGACGCCATTGCAAATCTGGTTATTGAATCCATCATAAAAAGAACATCTTTTGACATATCCCTAAAATATTCTGCTATTGTTTGAGCAGTATAGACCGCCCTTATCCTCTCAAGGGGAGATAAATCTGAAGTGGCTACAACCACTACTGACTTTTTTAGTCCATCTTCTCCCAATGAATCTTCGATAAATTCATTAACTTCTCTTCCACGTTCTCCCACAAGGCAAATTACATTTACATCTGCATTTGTATATCTCGCCATCATACCAAGTAAGGTGGATTTTCCAACACCAGATCCTGCCATTATGGCTATTCTTTGCCCTTTTCCTATGGTTAAAAGCCCATTTATGGCCCTCACCCCAACATCTAAAGGTGTATCTATGCGGCGCCTTAAAATGGGATTTAAGGGCTCTGCATATAAAGGATACAAATTGTCAACATTTATTTTGCCCCTTCCATCAAGGGGATTTAAAAAAGAATCCACTACCCTCCCCAATAATTCAGGGCCAACCTTAACATAAGGAGGAGTGTTAAAATTTTTTATATATGATCCAGGTTTTATGCCCCTTAGCTCACCGTATGGCATGAGAAGTACAGTTGAATTTCTAAAACCTACTACCTCTGCAGGAATGGACTGGCCATTTTCAAGTATCACCTCACAAACTGAACCTATGGATGTATTTAGTCCTTTTCCTTCTATTACCAGGCCAATAACCTTATTTACCTTTCCAAAACTATCTGTGCTTTTAAGGGAAACAATTTTATTGATTGCGTCTTTTATTTTCATGGGTTAATCACTTAATTCAACATCCTCTAAAATCTTCTTTACCATCTCATATCTTTTATTAAAAGAATCCGTTACTTTAACCACACCTGTATCCAGTACTACTTCTCCAGCTTTTATATTATCTTTTTTCACAATATGCCAATTTTTTATGTCAATATATTTCTCTTTAAAAGGCTCTATTAATTCCTCTACTAGGGGCAAATCTTCCTCAGAAACATATACTTTTACACTCTTTGCTTCTTTAATTTCCTTTAAACATGAATTAAGTAATTCATCTAAAATCTTTTTTCTTTGTTTAATATATGCAAAACCTGTTATCTTTTCCACTGAAATCAGAATCAAATTCAAAATATCGTCTTTATAAGATTTAATTATCTTTTGTTTTTCCTTATCCATGGAATTTATCAATTCCAAAAACCTATCTTTCATCTGAGATTTTAACTCATCAATTTCTTGTTGTGCCTTTTTTAAACCTTCTTGATATCCTTCATTATAACCCTGCTTTTGGGCCTGTTGTTCAATTGATTTTGCTTTTTCATAAGCATTTTTTATTATATTTGACGCCTCTAAAGAGGCCTTTTGTTTTATTTTGTTGAGAAAATTTTTTTCAGTCTCCTCATCCCATAAATCCAACTGGTTATGTTTTTTGGCAAAATCCACCTCGTCTATTACAAAACCAGTATGTCCCACAATTACTCTCCCTTTAGACGAGGACATCTTCTCCTCCCTTACCTGCTATAACTATTCTACCTTCAGCTTCTAGCTGTCTAACAATACGCACTATATTTCTCTGGGCCTGTTCCACGTCTGAGAGTCTTACAGGTCCCATTATCTCTAAATCTTCTTTAATCATGGTTGCTGCACGCTCTGATAAATTGGAGAAGAATTTTTCTTTTAATTCATCTGATGCACCTTTTAGGGCTAACGTTAAGTCTTCGTTGGAAATTTCTTTTAACAATTCCCTGATGGAACGATCATCAAGGTTTTTAATATCCTCAAAAACAAACATAAGTTCCCTAATCTCTTCAGCCATCTGTGGTGACTCAGTTTCTATCTCTGCCAAGACCTCTTCTTCTATGGAACGTTCAGTTGCATTTAGTATCTCTGCTACTGCCTGTACTCCGCCAACTTTTTGACCTTCACCACCCATAGCCTCTAATTGTTCCCTTAAAACAGAATCCACTTCATATAACATTTCCAGGGGTACACTCTCCAATTTTGCCAGTCTTAAAAGGACTTCTGGCCTCACCCCAGCAGGTAAGTTTTTCAAAACCTCAGCTGCTTGATGAGGGGGAAGGTGTCCAAGTATAAGGGCAAGGGTCTGGGGATGTTCATTGGCCAAAATTCGAGCCATAATATTGGGGCTATAATTCTCTAACCCTTTAAAAGGTGGAGGTTTATGTTCAGTTTCCAATCTCTTCATAATATCTTCTACACTTTCTCCATCAAGAACCTTAGACAAAATTCTCTTTGCCTGTGAAGGACCACCAACAAGCGCCCTTTTCCCAGACAAAAAGGTCTCATGAAATTCTGTCAAAACTGCTTCTACAATTTCCTGAGGCACTGTCTCCAGTTCTACCATTGCCTTTGAAACTTTTACTATCTCATCTCTATCCAACTCTTTAAATATCTTTTGAACATACGGATCTCCCAACGCCAAAAGTAAGATAGCTGTCTTTTGTACTCCAGTTAACTCCTTGGGGTCTTTGATTTCTTCCATATTTTTTATCTCCTAACCTCATCTCGCATCCAATTCTTTATTATAATCAAAGCCTCGTCTGAATGCTTTTCCAGAATATTTGCAACCTTTTGTTTTAATTCTTCAAAGGGCCGTTTAGCCTCAAGTGCAGCCAGTTCCTCTTCGCTAAGCTGAGGTTCCTCCACTTCCTCTCCTTCTCCCTCTGGCAGTTCTTCCAACTCAGCAGTTTCTTCTTCTACTTTTGGCTTAATAAGTGATAGCACAACAGGCCTTACTACAAGTAGCAAAAAGAGCAAAATTACCAAACTATTCAAAATTGGAGTAAGGAATTTAGATAGGTAATCAAGTAACACCTGCCAAAAACCTGGCCCACCCAGCTCTAATGGGGTAAATTGCATGGAAACCACTTCAACGCTATCTCCTCTTTTAGGATTTATGCCAACTGCATTTTTTACCAATTCCTTTATCTTTTCTAACTCTTCTTTAGATCTTGGAACAAAAATTTTTTTACCATCTTTACCCTTTTTATAGTATCCATCAACTAATACTGCCACAGTGATGTGATCTATCTGCCCCTTTGGGATATATATTTTTCTCTCTTCCTTGTTTATTTCGTAATTTATGGTTTTTTGTGAACGCTGTGATTGTTCTTTTGTGCTAGTGCCACCCCCAGTTTTTTGATATTGAACCCCGGGTTTTGATGTTTCAGCCTGTGTAACTCCTATTGAAGATTCCTTTACCTTTTGTTCACTCCTTATAACAGTCTTGTCTGGATCATATAATTCTTTATAAATATTCTGCTCACTTAAATCAAGGTCAACATTCACCTGGGCTATTACCTTTCCAGGGCCTACCACGGGCATGAGTAGATTTCTTATCCTTCTAGTTAAAGTCTTCTCAAGATTAAGTTTATACTCCAACTGGGTAGTAGTCAAAGCAATGTCCTTTGATGTGGTAAATGGCCTATTTAAAAGTTCACCCCGGGTATTTATTAAAGTAATGTTTTCAGGCTTTAATCCTTCAACTGCTGTGGCCACAAGATTTACAATGCTCTTTACTTGTTCCTTTGAAAGTTCCTTTCCCCTTTTTAATTGCACAAGTATAGAAGCTGAGGCTGGGGTCTGTTCTTCAACAAACAAAGATTTTTTTGGCAGTACCAGGTGTACCCTGCACCCTTGGATTTCAGGAATGGACATAATAGTTCTCTCAAGCTCTCCCTGAAGTGCCCTTTGGTAATTTATCTGTTGTATAAAATCTGTCTGACCAAGGGAGGACCTTGAAAAAATCTCAAAACCCACTGTCCCTTTACTAAGCAACCCCTCACCTGCTATCTCCAGCCTCAAATCATAAACCTTGTCTTTAGGTACCAAAATGGTGCTTCCGCCTTGTTTTAATTTATATTTTACTTTTTGATTTTTTAAAAATTTTACAATTGTTGCAGAGTCCTCTTGTTTTAGGTTGGAATAAAGCACTGCATATTCTTCTCTATTTAAAAAATAAAGTAGCATTATAAATACAAGAGTAAGGGATACAAGTACACCAATAGCCAAAATCCTTTGTGGAAGTGTGCCCTTATCCCACAACTCCTTTATCTTTTCCTTCCAGGAAGACAAAAAATTCGCCATTTGCGCTGGTCTCCTTAACTTAATTCAATTTTTTTGAGAAATACAAGGCAACCAATTAAAATTACATTGGCATATTTATTAATTGCTTATATGCATCAATCACCTTGTTTCTAACTGCAGATGTGAGTTTCATGGCAACATCTGCTTTTTGAAGGGCGATCATAACCTCATGTACATTTTCATTCTTTCCAACGGCAAATTCTTCTATCATTTTGTCTTTTTCTATTTGTAACTCATTTACCTTTTTCAGAGAATCTTCTATTGTTGAACCAAAGGATTTAGTCTGGCTAGACCTGAAATTCTTTGTATTTTGAGTATATAAATCTTTATCTTGAAGCCCAGATAAATAAGCTGCATGGGCAATTGATTTAATACTCATCCCACACCTCCTGAGAAAAATTATATTTATCTTCCAATGTCAATAGCCCTATTTAACATAGTCTTTACAGTACTAATAGTTGAAAGGTTTGCCTCATAACTTCTAAGCGCAGTAAGCATATTGGCCATTTCTTCAATAACATTTACATCTGGATACAACACATAACCGTCTTTATCTGCATCTGGATGATTTGGATCATAAATCCTCTTATAACGATCTTCCTCTTCTATCCTGTTAACCTTTACACCTTTTACCTCTCTTTCTATTCTAGAAGCCATAAGATTATCAAAAGGCCATTTGAGTGGGGCTGCCCTAAAAATTACTGTCTTTCTTTTGTAAGGCCCGCCCTCTGGAGTCCTGGTTGTGTTTATATTGGCCAGGTTCATAGAAATGACATTTAAATTAGTCCTCTGGGCACTTAAACCAGATGCTGCAATGTCTAAGGCGGTCATGAAATTAAGTGGCATTATTTACCTCCTTCTGTGATCACTTGGTGTAACATATCAAATTCTTTCCTCATCAAGGTTGTAAGGGTATTATAAGCAAGGACGTTTTTGGCCTGAATTGCCATTTCCTTGTCTAAGTCCACCGCATCTTCGCCTTCTACTACCCTAATTTCTAATTCCTTGTAAAAATCAGGGGTGGCGGTCATTTTATTAGGCATGTGTTTTGGATTTGTTCTTGCGAGCCTTCCAGTCTCTTTTATTTGTAAGGCCTCTTGTAATTTTTCCTCAAAATCTATGCGACGTGCCTTATAATGGGGATTTTCTATATTTGCCAGATTACTGGCGACAATATTTTGACGAATTAACCTTAAATCCATTACCTTTTTCATGAGATCAATAGGTTCTTCAAACAAACCCTTCATGGCTGTCTCCTCAATCTAAGTTTGTCTAAATTTTTGACAAGCTGGAGTTATTTTGTAATAAAAATGCAACTTATATTCCAAGATTTAGGCAAAAAAAATTAATAGTTGATAATTGCATAATGATTTGACAAAATAGGAAGTAGGTTAATGGGTGGATGGGTTTGTGGGGTTTCATAGAAGTTCTATGTTCCTTAAACGTTGAACATTGAACTTTGAACATTGAACAATTTAACCCTTAAACCTTAACCCCAAAATTAAAGCATAAATTAAATTTTTTGGTTGTATGTCCGACTAAAATTCAAAGAAGATGCAATATTACGCATAGCAAAAGGAGTTTAGTTATGAAATTTTTAAAGATTAAAAGGGCGCTTATTAGTGTTACAGACAAATCCAATTTAGTAGAGTTTGCTAGTTTTTTGATACAAGGGGGAGTGGAAATTGTATCCACTGGAGGGACCAAGAAAAAATTAGAGCAAGCAGGACTTAAGGTGACATCTGTTAGTGATGTGACAAAATTTCCAGAAATTTTAAATGGCAGAGTAAAGACCCTTCATCCCCATATCCATGCAGGGGTTTTGGCAGACAAGGAAAACAGCGAACACCTGGAGACCTTAGAAAAATTAAACATTAAGCCCTTTGATCTCATCTGTGTGAACCTGTATAATTTTGAAGGGGCCTTAAAGCAAGGGCTCAAGGGAAAAGACCTAATTGAACAAATAGACATTGGAGGGCCTACTCTACTTCGTGCTGCTGCAAAAAATTACTTTAGTGTTGCAGTTGTCCCTGACACCTCTTTTTATGAGGAAATAATTAATGAATTAAAAAATAATGACTTTTCCATCTCATTAGATTTAAGAAAAAAAATGGCGGCAAAGACATTTTATATAACATCTAACTATGACAAGATGATCTATGAGGCACTGTCAAAGGAATAAGAGATGATGCTTTGCATGTTGCCATAGCAACTTATTACAAAATGAATTTTTTGTTAACGTGGAATTGTCGTCATTTGGCTAATGCACATTTTATAAGAAAATTGCAGAAGATATCTCTTGAAAAGGGTCTTGTGATTCCAACTATTTGTACACCACAGGAGATAACAAATGAATAAGTACGCCAATAAAAAAATAAAAGACGATATCTTACAGGAACTGTGGGATGCAAAAGATTATTATTCTTTATCCTGCAATTCTAACTTTAGAGAGTTAGTTAAAAAGGAAAAAGAAGATATTAAAAAATTGGATGTAATGAATGAACATGATGAGATTGAGAAAGTGGGGCCAGGAGATTAGAATTGCAAAATAATTGTGTTAAACATTTAAACTCAAAGGAGGTGTAACTATAGGATTTAAAATTTATGGAAATGATACAGGACTTCCAAAGAGCCTTATTAAAAGACTACAAAAACTTTATAAAAGAAAATATCCGGAAAATCTTCCTTACACAAAGGAGCAGGCCTGGGAACTTGCAGAACTTACCTCTGAGGCCAAGAGGCAAATTGGTCTTTTAATAGATAGAAAGGGTCTTGTTCTAAAAGTTATACTTGGAGATAATGAAAAGATAGTTATTCCTCAGTTGG
>NZ_JBMYBT010000084.1:0-7580 GCF_053993635.1 Desulfothermus sp.
ACGATAAATTAAAGGACAAGGTAATTGGTCTCCAAGAGGAGGTAAAAAAACTTACAAAACAAAAGGAAGAATTGGCGAAAAAGACTCTATTTTCTGGAAGTGGTGATATCTTAGATGAAGTAGAGCAGGTCAATGGAATTAATGTCCTTATCAAGGAAATGGATATATCTGATGTTAAGACCATGAGAAATATTATGGATGGCATAAGAGATAGACTCAAATCAGGTGTAGCACTTCTATGTTCAAAGGATGGAAAAAAGGTTACTTTGTTATTATATGTGAGCAGGGATCTCCATGATAGATTCACAGCAAATAATCTTATTAAGGAAATAGCAAAAGAAGTAAAAGGTGGAGGTGGAGGAAGAGACGACCTTGCACAGGCTGGTGGAAGTTATCCAGAAGGTCTTGAAAATGCCAAGGCTAAACTCAAAAAATTGATAGGATAGATAAGTTTAAGTGAAGGAATAGAATGGTATGAGAAATTTTGTGGGAGTTAAATTCAGGGACTATGGGCAGGTCTATTTTTTTGTAAACGATCATTTTGAACTAAAAAAAGGTGACAAGGTAGTTGTATCCACTGAAGAAGGTGTTGGACTAGGCGTTGTGTGTGTTGTGTCAAATAAGCCTCCAAAAAATATTGATTTATCTGAGATAAAGCCAATTGATAGGTTAGCCACAGAAGATGATCTGATTAAAGAACAAGAAAACAAGATTTTAAGCAAAGAAGCCTTTGATTTTTGTAAAAGGAATATAGAAAAGCTCGGTCTTGAGATGAAATTGGTGGACGTGGAGGTTAGGTTTGATAGGAGCAAGATCATATTTTATTTCACAGCGCCTACAAGGGTTGATTTTAGGGAACTTGTTAAGATTTTGGTCAGACAATACCACACCAGGATTGAACTTAGACAAATTGGTGTGAGACATGAGGCTCAGATGGTGGGTGGAGTTGGCAATTGTGGTAGAATTTGTTGTTGCAGATTGTTTTTAAAAAAATTCGAACCAGTTACCATCAAAATGGCCAAGGAACAACAGCTTTTTTTAAATCCTTCAAAAATTTCAGGCACCTGCGGTCGGCTTTTGTGTTGTCTGAATTTTGAAAGGGAACTTTACACTGATTTTCAAAAAAGGGCTCCAAAGATAGGTAGAAAATATGTAACTAGACTTGGGGAAGTGAGGATCCTTAGGGCCAATATATTCAGGGATTCATTGATTGTGGATACAGGCGCAGGTGTTGAAAGAGAAATTTCTTTAACTGAATGGTTTGAGATTACTGAAGGTAAAGGGGATCTTTCCCACTATAAATATCTTTTCTCAGCAAAGAGCAGTAGTGAAGTAAAAATTTCTTCAATTAGTCTGCCCCAGAATTTTTTGTATGAAGATCTTGAAGAAATTCAGAAATTATCAGAAGAGGAAGACTACAATTTCTCAATTGAAGAGATAAATGGGATAGGGTCAAAAAATAAAAATAGTAAGGCGCAGAAAAAAAGATAAATGAGGGGGATATAGAAGTGAAAAAGACATTTTATGTCACAACTCCAATATATTATGTAAATGCTAAGCCACATCTTGGACATGCATATACTACAATTTTTGCTGATACTGTATGCAGATTTCATAAACTCATGGGAGAAGAAACCTTTTTTTTAACAGGCACTGATGAACATGGCGACAAAATAGTTCAGGCAGCAGAAAGTCAAGGCAAAAGTCCTCAAGAATATGTAGATGAGATAAGTGCTTTATTTAGAAATCTTTGGCCTGAACTTGATATTGAGAATGATAAATTTATCAGGACTACGGATCCATATCACAAAGAGTGTGTGCAAAGGTTTTTGCAAATAGTATATGATAAAGGGGATATATATTTTGGAGAATATGGTGGTTATTATTGTTTTGGGTGTGAGAGGTTTTATACAGAAAAAGAACTTGTAGATGGAATGTGTCCAGATCACAAAAAGCCCCCTACTTATATACACGAAGAAAACTATTTTTTTAGAATGAGTAAGTACCAGGATTGGTTAAGAGAATATATCAATGACAATCCAGACTTTATTCAGCCTGAACCATACAGGAAAGAAGTTTTATCTATGTTAAAAGAACCTATTGGCGATCTATGTATTTCAAGGCCAAAAAAGAGACTCACATGGGGCATAGAGATGCCCTTTGACAAAAATTTTGTAACCTATGTATGGTTTGATGCATTAATTAATTATTTAAGTGCAATTGGGTGGCCAGATTCAGAAGAATTTAAAAAATTTTGGCCTGCATATCACATAATTGCAAAAGATATCTTAAAACCCCATGCGATTTTTTGGCCAACAATGTTAAAATCTGCAGGTGTTGAAATTTATAAAGGCTTGAGGGTTCATGGTTACTGGAAAGTAGATGAAACAAAGATGTCAAAAAGTCTTGGAAATGTTGTAGATCCTCTATCTTTAAAAGATAAATATGGAGTAGATGGATTTAGATATTTTCTTATGAGGGAGATGCATTTTGGACATGATGGAAATTTTTCTGAAAAAAATATGATTGAGAGATTTAATGCAGACCTGGCAAATGATATAGGAAACCTCTTTAATAGAACCCTCTCCATGATAAATAAATATTTTAAAGGTAAACTTAAATCCCAAATAAGTTTTGAAGATATGGATAAGGAACTAATTTTACTTGGAAAAAGATCTTTAAATAACTATATAACATCTTTTGAATCATTTAATAGTGCTGAAGGATTGGAAAATTTAATGATATTTGTGAGGGCAGTAAATAAATACATAGATAGTGTTGCTCCGTGGACACTTTTTAAGAATAAAGATCTTGATAGATTGAACACAGTATTGTGGGTTGTGTTAATTTGTCTTAGAAAAATAGCCCTGGCACTTTGGCCAGTTATGCCATCTAGCAGTGAAAAGATGTTAAATGCAATTGGTCTTGCTCTAGATGTTAAAAGTTTTGATTTTAAGAGGGAAGCTGATGATTTTAGTACATGGGAGATTTCAGATAATCTACCAAAAAATTTAAACCTTTTCCCAAGAAAAGAAGTATTTAAAGAAGAGAAACCAAAAAAAGAAGCTAAAAGTTCAAAAAATGAAGAGCAGGAGAGCTATATTGATTTTGATGTGTTTCAAAAAGTGGATTTAAGGGTAGGAAAGGTTTTAGATGCGGCCAAACATCCAAATGCAGATAAACTTTTGTGTCTTAAGGTAGATCTTGGAGAGCAAAAACCTAGGTCAGTGGTTG
Source organism: Desulfothermus sp. (assembly GCF_053993635.1). Taxonomy (NCBI): domain Bacteria; kingdom Pseudomonadati; phylum Thermodesulfobacteriota; class Desulfovibrionia; order Desulfovibrionales; family Desulfothermaceae; genus Desulfothermus; species Desulfothermus sp. Next base: position 3,235 of record NZ_JBMYBT010000084.1, read on the forward strand.
CAGGGATAGCTAAATACTATAAACCTGATGAGCTCATTGGAAAAAATGTTGTAATGGTGGCCAACTTAAAGCCCAGAAAATTAAGGGGAGAGATTTCAGAGGGCATGGTGTTGGCTGTTCACAAAAAAGATGGTTTGCAAGTGTTAGCTATTAATGGAGAAATCGATCCTGGGAGTAAGATCAGCTAATGAAACAGAGGACTGAGAGGCGAATAAAAAAAATAATCTCCGTGTTATCAAAGAGGCAGAAGGATCTTACACTTATAATTGATAATATACACGATCCCCATAATGTATCTGCAATACTCAGAAGTTGTGATGCGTTTGGGGTGCATAAAATACATCTATATTACACAACTGAACAATTTCCTGAGCTTGGTAAAAAGAGTTCTGCCTCAGCAAGAAAATGGGTGGAGAGGGAAAAACATACAGATGCAAAAAGCATGATAGAATCATTAACCCGACAGGGGTTTAGAATTATTAGGACAGGATTTAGTGAAAAGGCAAAATCCATTTTGGAATATGATCTAACTGAACCTGTTGCAATAATCCTTGGAAATGAACATAGAGGCCTTAGTCCTGAACTAATGGAGTTAGTTGATGATGAACTGTATATTCCAATGCAGGGAATGGTAGAGAGTTTAAATGTTTCAGTTGCAGCAGCAATCATTTTATATGAAAGCTGGAGGCAAAGATGGGTTAAGGGCATGTATGATAGGCCGTCCTTTGATGAAAACACCCTCTCCAAATTAATAGAAATTTGGCTCAGTAAGTGAGGATAATTATGTGTGGAAATACTTTTGGCAGGGTATTTAGATTAACTACCTTTGGGGAATCTCATGGAATTGGGCTTGGTGGTGTGTTAGATGGGTGTCCGCCAGGCATTGAACTAAGTGAAGAGGATATACAAAAAGAGCTTGAAAAAAGGCGGCCAGGTAAAAATATAGGCAGCACAACTCGCTCAGAAAAGGATAAGGTACAGCTTTTATCTGGGATATTTGAAGGCTATACCACAGGTACTCCCATTGGTTTTTTTATTAAAAATGAAGATCAAAGACCAAGGGATTATTCCCAAATAAAGGATATATTTAGGCCTGGACATGCTGATTTTACATATGAGGCCAAGTATGGAATTAGAGATTATAGAGGCGGTGGTAGATCATCTGGAAGAGAGACTGTATCTAGGGTGGTTGGTGGTGCCATTGCACAAAAATTTTTAAAGACAAAAGGTATAGATTTTTTTGCATACACAAAAGAATTGGGGGGCATTGCAGCTGAAGTGATATCCCCTAAAACAGCTGAAGAACTTCCTTTTTTTGCTCCTGACCCATCAGTTGTGGAATTGTGGAAAGAACGGGTAGAGGAGGTTAAAAAACAAGGGGACTCAATTGGTGGTATTGTAGAGGTCCAGGTATTAGGAGTTCCCCCAGGACTGGGTGAGCCAGTATTTGATAAATTAGATGCAAGACTTGCGTACGCAGTTGTGAGTGTTGGGGCAGTTAAGGCAGTTGAGATAGGTTCAGGCATTGAAGCAGCACACCTGACAGGTAGCCAGAATAATGACTATATCACAAAAGATGGTTTTACATCCAATAATGCAGGTGGTATTTTAGGTGGCATATCCAGTGGCCAGATAATAATAGTTAGGGCAGCTGTAAAACCAATTCCTTCTATTTCCATCCCCCAAAAAACCATAAACAAAAGGGGGCAGGAGGTCTCTCTCCAAATAAAGGGAAGACACGATGTGTCTGCTATCCCAAGGATAGTTCCAGTCATAAAAGCCATGGTGGCCCTCACAATTGCTGATATGTATCTTTTGCAGTTTGGCTATGAAAAGGCCAAGATAGACTAGTTATCTATTACTTTAAGATGGATATCGATACAAAATCGCCCTATAAGACAATATTGTCTTTGGCCTGGCCACAACTTCTCATGATGTTTTTTCATTTCTGGATAGGCTTTCTAGATGTATATGTGGCAGGCTTAATAGATAAATCTGTTCAAGCAGCACTTGGAATAGTTACCCAGATTTTATTTTTTCTTTTAATTGTAGCTATTTCCTTTGCAAATGGAGCTGTTTCAACTATTAGCCAATCTATTGGTGCCAATAGGGAGATTAGGGCAAAGAGATATGCAAGTCTCTGTATAATAATTGCAATATTTTCTGGTGTTATTTTATGTGTGGTTGGATTTTTATTCAGAGATAAACTTACCTTACTGCTTGGTACACCAAAAGAAATATTTTATATATGTAAATATTTTTTAAAGGTATATGCCTTGCTTATTCCAGTATATTATTTGTTTATTGTTTCTAATGCCATATTCAGGGCAAGGAAAAATGTTTACGTACCCTTAATTAGCATAATGATTGTAACCATTTTAAATGGAATACTAAATTTTTCTCTTTGTTTTGGCTATTTTAACTTTCCAAAAATGGGTTTTAAAGGTCTTCCATGGGCGACGTTTATATCGGTCTCAGGGGGGGGTTTGCTAAATTATACAATCCTTTTAATGGATAGATGGATTTCAAAAAAATTTATTCCGCCTTTTAAATGGATTAAAAAATTTTTTCCATATTTATGGAAGGTGAGCTGGCCAATTGGACTAAATCAATTATTATGGCATTTTGCATACGTTATCTTGTTCTCCATAACTGCAACATTACCAAATAAAAATCTCATTGCACTTGCAGCTTTTACTGCAGGGGTGAGGATTGAATCGCTTTTATTTTTACCTGCATTTGCTTTTAATATGACTGCGTCAATCTTGGTAGGACATTTTCTTGGACAAGGAGATTTTAGAGAGGCAAAGGAAATTGCAAAAAAAATTTGGATGTTGGGAGTTACATCTATTACGTTTATGAGCATTATCTTATGGTTTTTTATACATCCTGTATCTACAATATTAAGCGATGATATAGGTGTTCAACTTGAAGTGGTAAATTATTTGAAATACAATATTATGGCCATCCCTTTTACTGTTACTACAATGATTTTTGGTGGTACCTTTGTTGGTGCTGGGGCTACTAAACTAAATATGATATGTGTTGGTGGATCTGTCTGGATAATCAGAGTTCCCCTAGCCTATCTCTTAGGGCATATAATTTTAAAGGAGCCAACAGGCATCTGGATATCCATGTTTTTTTCTCAGGTAGTACAATCAATATTTATGACAGGTCTGTTTTTTAAAAATATATGGGGTGGCTACTCAATGAAAAAAGGAATATCTTATGGCAAAATTTAGAGAGATAAAAATAGAAGATAGATCACTTTATAAGAAATATTTAAGTTGGTGTAGCCAGAAAAGTTCTGATTTTACTTTTTTAAATGTCTGGGGTTGGCAAGAGGTATATGGGCTAAAATTCTTGTTTGAAGAGAATTTTGTGTGGATTAAGCAAGATATACCAGATAGTTCTTTTTGGGCACCAGTTGGAAAGTGGGATGACGCTAATTGGAGAAAATATGCAGATTTTCTCAAAGGAAAAAATTTTACCAGGGTTCCTGAAAAATTAGTCCACATCTGGCATAAGTATTTTGATAATATGGAAATTAAAGAAGATAGAGATAATTGGGATTATATATACCTGGTAGAAGAATTAATTGAACTTAAAGGGAATAGATTTCACAAGAAAAAAAATCTACTTAGACAGTTTGAGAACTCTTATAAATATGAGTTTGTAACTTTAGATGATAAGTGGATTCATGAGGCCGAGAATTTTCAAGTTGATTGGTGTTTTTATAAGGAGTGCGATAATAAAGAGATTTTGATTAAAGAAAATTATGTTATTTTAAAGGTGTTTGATAATTGGAGTAAGTTAGATGAAATTGTTGGAGGGGGACTGTGTGTAGATGACAAGTTAATTGCATTTACAGTAGCAGAACCAGTTGATGATTCTACGTTGGTAATTCATTTTGAAAAGGGATGTCCTACTTATAAGGGAGTGTATCAGGCAATAAATAACATATTTTTAAGAGAGTGTGCAAGAGATTATACATATGTTAATAGGGAACAGGATCTTGGAGATAAAGGACTGAGACAGGCAAAAATGTCATACAATCCTTGTTGTTTTTTAAAAAAATATAATGTGAGCTTTTTTTAGTCTTATTTTCAAGGTGGGTTAAATTACAGATTGTCCTGATCAAAAATATAACCAGGACAATCTGTATGTTTTTAACTATGCCCCCAATTGTTCAGCAATTTGGTATTGGATTCCAATATCACGTCTAAGATCCAGTCTATTTCCCTCTGGGTTTTCCCTTGGGATTACTCTAATTTTTCCAAGGTCAAAGGCATTAAGCAATTTACTCCTTAGCCTTTCTGCTACAATACTTTTTGATGTACCATTTT